>JAURXC010000145.1 GCA_030654645.1 Deltaproteobacteria bacterium
GGTGCTGGTGACCGGGCCGACCGGTTCCGGCAAGTCCACTACGCTGGCAGGGATGATCGACCTTATCAACTCGACCCGCAAGGAGCATATCCTGACCTTCGAGGACCCGCTGGAGTTCATCCACCAGAACAAGATGTCGCTGATGAACCAGCGCCAGATCGGCGAGCATACCGAGAGTTTCGCTTCGGCGCTGAAAGCCGCCCTGCGCGAGGATCCGGACGTGATCCTGGTCGGGGAGATGCGCGACCTGATCACGATCCAGCTGGCGATGAGCGCCGCCGAGACCGGCCACCTGGTCTTCGGGACCCTGCATACCAGCACCGCCGCCAAGACCGTTGACCGCATCATCGACGTCTTCCCCACCGACCAGCAGGAGCAGGTGCGGGCAATGCTGTCCGAATCGCTGAAGGGGGTCGTCTGCCAGCAGCTGCTCAAGACCGCCGACGGCAAGGGGCGCGTGGCCGCACTGGAGATCATGCTCGGCACCCCGGCCATCGGCAACCTGATCCGCGAGGGCAAGACCTTCCAGATCCCCTCGATCATGCAGACCGCCAAGAAGGACGGCATGCAGCTCCTGGACCAGCACCTTCTCGATCTGCTGAAGACCAAGAAGGTCAACCCGGAAGAAGCCTACCGCTGCGCGGTAGACAAAAAACAGTTCGAGCAGTACCTGACACCGGCCTGAGGCGGAAATCAAGCATAGATACCTATGAAGGCAACGTTCCAGGTGCCGTTACGAAGCGATTCCCATGCCGTCGGGTCTGGCAAAATATCAGCGGCAGTAGCACCGTGTGGATATGGTAGAGCAATGTCAACTAAGAACCATTTTCAACAAGACAAGCCATTGAACTTCATACGTTTCAAAAGAGCGGGGGCCGGCTTCACACTCGTCGAGCTGATCTCGGTCATCGCTATAATTGCAATTTTATCCGCAATCACCATTCCTGCCTATGGCGTGTATATTACAAAGGCCCAGATAGCCCGGACTATCGCTGAAATCCGGATGATGGAAAAGGAAATTACCATCTACCTGTCAGATGAAGGCCATCTGCCTGATACCTTGGGCGATATCGGGCAAGGCAATCTCATGGATCCCTGGGGACACCCCTACCAGTATCTGAACATAGCGGACGGCGGTATCAAGGGAAAGGGAAAGTTGCGCAGGGACGGAGCCATTAACCCACTGAATACGGATTACGACCTGTACAGCATGGGTAAAGACGGTGAAAGCAAACTTCCTCTCAATCTGAAGGAGAGCCTGGACGATATTGTACGGGCCAGGGATGGCTCTTTTGTCGGCCTTGCCGAGAACTTTTGATCCGAAAGAGATATGAAAAGAATCTATTCGTTCATACATAGCAGGGTTGCGCGAAGAATCTTCGTACTCTTCGTCATCTGCGCCCTGTTACCGGTCTGCATACTGGCCCTGGTATCACTGCAAAGGGTGTCGGCCAAGCTCGAAATGGACAGCCAGGAGCGCCTGCGCCGGGCCGCCAAGAGCGCGGGGATGGCTATCTTCGGGGGGCTTAACCTGCTTCAGGCCGAACTTGAATTCATGCCGATCTCCTCCGGGGAGAAAACCGGGGAGATTCCACGTCAGATGGTTCGGCCAGCGGGAGTCAAAAGCTTCCGGAACGTTACCCTTGTAAAATCTGCAGACACTAGCAAGGCCATTCCGGGCATGCCACGCATTATTTCCCCTGCCGAGCGAGCTCACCTCGACGCGGGAAATGCACTGATCCATGCCGATGCCGATCTGGGAGCAGGTAGCCCGATACATATGGCGACATCAATGAACCGCGGCCTTCCACAGAATGGACTGCTGGCAGGAGAGATTAATCCAGAATACCTCTGGACCCTGGTAGGGTACACCCTGCCGCCGGGCGTCGATATCTGCATCCTTGGCCCGTCCGGTAAACAGCTGTACGCCACCAGCCCAAATACACCTCCCCTTGCTTCCCTAGTCAACACAAACCAGAAGCGAGCATCAACCGGTCAATCAGGACAGCAACTGGTGGATGACAAATATCTGCTCAATTCCTGGTCACTCTTCATGAAACCAGCTTTTCTGGCGGACTCATGGACCGTGGCCGCCTACCAGTCCAAGCGGGACGCACTGGGTCCGGCACGCTCCTTCATCACGACATTCCTGCTCGTTGTGTTTCTAACCCTCTTTGTGGTTATCTTCTTAAGCAGTCTCCTGATACGCCGCAGCCTGGTGCCACTTTCCATCCTCAAAGACGGTGCCCGGCGTCTCAGCAGCGGGGATTTTCATTCAAGGGTTGAGATAGACAGCGGCGACGAGTTCGAGGAACTCGCGCTCTCTTTCAACGACATGACGGCGCAGCTGGGGAATCAATTCAACAGCCTGAGCGAGATGGGAATGCTCGTCCAGAGAATACTGGCGGCCCATGATCGAGACACCATAATCGAAGCCGTCATGTCACGCTTCCGTAATTCGGTTTCCTGTGAATGGCTCGGTCTTTCCTTTACAGATGAAAACTCCAATTTCCAGCTCCTGACCGCTTTTAACAAGGGCTCCGGCAGTACCCGCAGCGAGACCGTACGATTCGGGTCGTTGCTGACCGGAATCGATTTCGAGTCACTGCAATCGGCCGGCAAGAGTCTGCATGTGAGTGCTGAACAAGGTTTTAATCACCTGCTTGCACCGATGGTGAGTGAAGGGGCCAGAGAGTTCTTTCTGCTGCCGATTATTATCAAGCAACGTTTCCTGGGCATCCTCACTATCGCATACCAAAGTACGCCGGAGCGGATTCGGGAGGAACTGGTCCGTTCGCGGCAGATTGCTGATGAAATTGCGATAGCGCTGGACAACATTCGCCTCATAGAGGAACTGAACCTCCTGAACAGGGGGACTATAGAGGTTCTTGCAAACACTGTAGATGCAAAATCTCCATGGACAGCCGGACATTCCAAACGCGTCACAAGGTTGGCGTTGGCAATAGGAAAGGAAATGGGTCTTTCCACGAGTGATCTTGAATTAATCCAATTAGCCGGGCTGCTCCACGACATGGGTAAGATCGGAGTTCCGGAGTATATTCTCGATAAACCGGGCAGACTAACGGAAGATGAATATGCACTTATCAAGAAGCACCCCGAAAAAGGGGCCGAGATATTGAGACCGATCATGGCTTACCATGGGGCTATCCCCATCGTGGCCCAACACCACGAGCAGTACGACGGCCAGGGGTATCCCCTTGGCCTGGCCTGCGATGAGATTGTTTTGGGGGCGCGTATCCTCGCGGTTGCCGATGTCTTTGACGCCCTGAATTCCGACCGCCCCTATCGGCAGGGGTGGGAGATTGGCAAAGTTTTTTCCTATCTGGAAGAAAAAGCGGGGAGCAGTTTTGATCCCAAGGTAGTCAAGGCCTTTCTGAAGATAGACCGGGCCGTATATCTCGAATCAGCTGCAGATTCAAGGCAGGGGGGACACGAACGTGCCGTCTCCGAAACTTAATTCAGACTGCAAGAGGGGACTAATCGGTGTTCCCAAAAAATCGTCACCCCCATTGTGGTGGAGATTTTTTTTCTGGCCGGATGCGAAGGGAATACACAAGGTTCCGGAGCATTTGCGGTCGGCCGGCATGTACTGTCCGGAATGCAGGAGAGGTCAACCATTTTCCGAGCGATGTTCATTCTGCGACTGCGACTTTGCCTGTTTCGTCCTGATTAGGTTCAATGCGCCCCCGCTAAACAAACTGCGGTCAAATGATACGGTCTCGCCCGCCCCCCCAAAAAAGGGCATGCTCCTCTCCCGCCTCCGGGCAGCCCCCGGCAGTTTCAGCAAGGCATCGTTGCGAGCCAGGGTGGTTGTACTCTGCATGACGTTTCTGCTCCTGGTATCACTGGTTGCCGGAATAATGCAGCATCGAAGTCATTTACGGAAACAGTACGCACAAAATTACGTACGGGCGCTTTACACAATCAAATCGGGTATGAATTTGGGCGAAATGGTTTGTAACGGGACTTTCAATGCCTGGAGGGG
>JAURXC010000155.1 GCA_030654645.1 Deltaproteobacteria bacterium
CATGATCTCCCGGCGGTTGCGCGAGAAGTCGGCTGCGCTGCTGACACTCAGACGATGCCAGGACAGGTATTCACGAAAACTGAATGGCTGCAGGAAAAATTCGATGAAGCGGCCGGCCCGGTTGCTGCCCAGTTCGGAAGAGAGGAGTTCCGAGTTGGAGCCGGTCAGGATGATCTCGACCTCATCCCCATCCCGTTCGTAGATGGTTCTGATAAAACGGTCCCAGTTGGCTACATTCTGAATCTCGTCAAAAATCAGCAGTTTTTTGCCCGGTTGGGCCGATACTGACTGAAACAGCTCGTACACCTGATTGAGCCGTTCCGGGGTAGTAACCTCCATCAACCGGAAATCCTCCAGATTCAGGTACAACAGGTTGGCTGGAAGGATCGCGGCGCTATCCAGCAGCCGTTTGGCCACCTGCTGCACCAGAAATGATTTGCCTGAGCGCCGGAAGCCGGTGACGATCTTGATCGGGCGTGAACCGATTGCGGCCAGCAGCCGTGGTTCCAGCTCGCGCTCGATCCCCTGCCTGCGTTGAACAATGCCCTGCCATTCAAAAATCAGGGATGAAATGGTCCTGTTATCCATTATTATGCCTTTGTACAGCGATAATTGTGTCTAAATCATACCCCTGTATGGCACCAAACTCAATATGTATTTATAACCATCTCTCTTGTTTATATTGATGCAACATTTACTCCGCATATAATTCCGGGGACTTAGTGCCGATTAACAGTACCACCCAGCTTGCCGCTCCCGTCGCCGTTCAGGCTATTGCTTCCAACCCTCTTCGTTTTACCAGCGCCAGCAGCTTCAACGCCGGGCCGCTGGGATGCTTCTCGCCACGCTCCCATTTACTTACAGATCCGACTGATACATTGAGATAGTGCGCAAAAACATTTTGACTGACTCCCTCCTTACTGCGCATCTCTACGATTTCATCCGGAGTCAGACTCTCAACCGGCGTAAGGCAGGAATCATCAAACTTGCGCATCGTTGTGCGGTCTATAAGCCCAATGTCGTGCAAACCCTGCATGGATTCATGGAGCGCCGCCAACGGCTTGCTCTTATAACTTTTCGTCATGGTACCCAACCTCCTCCATCTCTCTCTTTTCCACTGCTGTTGCTATCTCAATGTCGCTAAACCCGAGATATCACTGTATCAGCAAGTTAAACACATTAATATGACCTGTTTCCTGGCTTAAACCATCATTTTCGGGGTAAAAAATGGCGGTGTAAGACTCACTGTCTGCGTTGTCGGTATGTTCGAGACATTCTTAACTATCCAATTTTGCCGGTAGAAACGCGGCTCTAAGGCCAATAACAGGCCGATTTCTGCCTGTTTTCTAAACTATTACATTTGGTTAGCTTGGTCCGACCCCAGCGACGCGCTCCCATGGTTAGCTGCTTTT
>JAURXC010000159.1 GCA_030654645.1 Deltaproteobacteria bacterium
CTGGAAGCAATCAACAGGGGCGAACACATTGAGCATTACATAACCGCCCGGCAACGCAAGGACGGTCAACTGATATCCATATCACTCACCGTGTCGCCGATCAGGGACATGGCAGGGAACATCCTGGGCGCCTCTTCCATCGCCCGGGACATCACCGAGCAGATACATTCCGGCGAGGAGATCAACCGGCTCAACAGGGAGCTGGAAGAACGGGTGGAAGCACGAACCAACGACCTGAAGGCGAAACGGGTCGAACTGGAGGAGAGCCAGCTGGCTCTGATGAACATCGTCGAGGACCTGAACCTGAAAACCGAAGAGCTGGAAAAGGCAAACTCCAAACTTCAGGAGCTAGACCGACTGAAGTCCATGTTCATCGCTTCCATGAGCCACGAATTGAGGACTCCGCTCAACTCGATCATCGGCTTTTCCAGCATCCTCCGCGATGAATGGCTCGGCCCGGTCAATACTGAACAGAAGGAAAACCTGGAGACTATCCAGCGTTCAGGCAAGCATCTGCTCAGCCTGATCAACGACGTGATCGACGTGTCCAAGATCGAGGCCGGACGGATCGAGTCCCGGGTCGAAGAGTTTGAGCTGTATGACCTGCTGAAAGAAGCGGTTCAGTATGTGGACAGGGATCTGCACGACAAGGGGCTGGAACTGCATCTGGATATATACCATCACCAGCTCCGTAGCGACAGGCGCCGGCTTTTGCAGTGCGTCATAAACCTGTTGAGCAATGCGGTAAAGTTTACCGAACATGGCATGGTGACCATCTCGGCAGCCGGTGCGGAGACCCGGACGGACGAAAGCGGATGGTCACCGCCTGTCAGTGGGGCCAGACCGGTTATCATCACTGTCCGCGATACCGGAGTAGGCATCGACGATCAGGATATCCCCCGACTCTTCCAGCCTTTCGTACGCCTGGAATCCCCCCTTAAAACCATTGCGCCCGGAACCGGGCTCGGCCTCTATCTGACCAGAAAGCTGGTTGTGGAAGTCCTGGGGGGTGATATAGTCTGTACAAGCAATCTCGGTACTGGAAGCACTTTTACCTTGAGGATTCCGGAGCGTATAAATGAAAAAGGTGCTGGTGGTAGAGGATAACAGGGACAATTTGCGTCTGATCTCCTATGCGCTGCGGCGCCACGATTACGAGGTAATTTCCGCGGACACCGGCATCAAGGGGGTCGAAATGGCTGTGGCCGAACATCCGGCCTTCATCATCATGGACATCAATCTGCCCGGTATCGACGGCCTTGAAGCCACCAGGCGCATTCGCAAGAGCGGGGCGAACGGAACCATCCCGATTATCGCGATCACCTCCTATGCCATGGCCGGGGATATGGATCTGGTGTTGGCCGCCGGCTGCAACGGTTATTTCGAAAAACCGATCGACCCATTGACCATCATGGACAAGATCCACGCCCTGCTTGGCTGGGATGTGAACAAGGTGCAACCATGAATGTATTGATCGTTGAAGACAATTCCGATGACCGCAAGCTATTGCACTATACGCTGGAACACAATGGTTGTACGGTGATCGAAGCGCAGGACGGCCAGCAGGGGCTCGAACTGGCCACCCGCCTCAAACCGGACATCATCATTTCCGATGCGCTCATGCCACGCATGGACGGCTTTCAGTTTCTCCGGGTACTCAAGGCTGATCCGGAGTTGTCATCGATTCCGTTTATCTTCTATTCGGCCGTTTATACCGGAGAGTCCGAAGAGAAACTGGCCATTTCGCTCGGAGCGGCGGCCTTTGTCATCAAGCCGATGGAACCGGAAGAACTTTGGGCCAGGATCAACACGATTATGGAATCGTTGCATGTCCGGGACGGTACGGCCATGCACGCGTCAATGGACGAGAGGGAAGAACATTTCCTCAGGGAATACGGCCGGATCGTGGCAACCAAGCTGGAAGAAAAGGTTCAGGAACTGGAGCAATCCCTGGCCCTGCGCAAACAGGCCGAAGATGAGCTGCGCAGACTCAATGCGGAACTGCACGGTGAAATTGCCGAACGAGAGCGGGCGGAAATATCACTCCGGGAGCATGAGCAGGAGCTGGCAACAATCTTTGAAAACGCCCCCTTCATGATGATGCTGCTCGATTCGGAGCAAAAGGTTCACCGGGTGAACTGCCTGACATGTTCACTCACCGGCACCTCAAGCAACGAAATGATTGACCGCCCAGTCGGCGAAGCGCTGCGCTGCGCGCATGCCGTCAATTCCGACGAGGGATGCGGTTTCAGTCCATACTGCGTGGAGTGTGTCGTCAGACGCACCGTCATGGACACATCAGATACCGGCAGGAGCAATCACCAGGTGGAAGCGCACCTTCCGATCACCCGTGACGGGAAAGAGCAGTCCGTGGTGCTTCTGCTTTCGACCACAAAAGTTGTTGTAGCAAATCAAGACATGGTTCTGCTCAGCCTGCAGGACATCAGCGAATACAAGAAGCTCGAAGCACAACTGCATCATGCGCAGAAGATGGAATCTATCGGCACCCTGGCCGGCGGCATTGCCCATGATTTCAACAATATCCTGACGGTGATCATAGGTTATGGAGATATCGCCCTCATGGGCATCGGCGACGACGATCCCATGCGTCAGCACATCGGACACATCATGGGAGCCGCTCGCCGGGCGGCATGCCTGGCTCAGGATCTCCTGCTTTTCAGCAGAAAGCAGCTCGGTGACAAGAGAAAAACCGATCTGAACGAGATTGTCAGATCAGTGGACAAGTTTCTGCGGCGGGTCATCGGCGAGGACATCACCTGTACCATCACACCGGCTGACGGAAAGATTCCTGTCTTCGCCGATACTCACCAGATAGAGCAGGTTCTGATGAACCTTGCAATTAATGCGAGAGATGCTCTGCCGAAGGGCGGATTATTATCAATTGCCACCGAACGCATCCGGCTCGATGAA
>JAURXC010000029.1 GCA_030654645.1 Deltaproteobacteria bacterium
CAATGTTCTTTGGAAACGATGGCTGCGCCAGGAGCTGGAAGCGGATGTTATTCCGGCGATTCTAAGTGATCTGCGCCGGATGGACGTTACCATTGTGCCAACCTATACGCTCACCGACGAAGCTTCCCGGATTGCAGTAACCTGGCGACGGAGCTTCTACGACAGCATTTACCTTGCCCTGGCGGTTTCCTGTAATGGCCGGATGGTCACTGGCGATGAAAAACTGTGTAATGCGCTTAAGGGCACTGCTTTGGATCAACGGGTGGTGATGATCGGAGATATGGCGTGACGGCCTGTCGCTACGATGGCAGCTTCGAAGGTTTCCTCTGTGCCGTGGCCGACTGCCTGGAGGCGGGGGAGGGGCAGCCGGAGTTTGTGTGGGATGGCGACCGGCAGGCCGGTGGGCTCTTTGCCGGTGACATGCGCGAGACAGTAACGGTGCGGGAGTGTGCCGTGGCGTTCCGGAAACGGTTTGTCGATGCGGTGTCGCAGGAGGCTTTTGCCACGGCGCGCTATGCCTTCCATAGCCGCATGGCGGGGATTGAAATGCTGCTGTGGCGTTACCTGATGATGGGATTGCAGGTGGGAGGGCGTTTGTGCCTGATGCTGGCGGAGGAACCGGTTCATTCGGTCAACCGCATTGCGCGGCAGGTGTCGCATGAAGCGCATAAATTCAAAGGATTTGTCAGGTTTCAAGAGGTTGAAGCGGGGTTTCTATATGCCCGGATCGAACCGGGAGCTGACATCCTGCCCTTCATTGCGCCTCACTTTGTCGAACGGGTCGGCGACCGACCCTGGATGATCCATGACCTCTATCGCAAGCAGTCGGCTGTTTTTGATCTGAAGTCATGGCGTCTGATCAAAGATGTAGAATTGACGAGTGAGCCGGGAGTTACAGCTGGCGAACATGATTATGCCGCTCTGTGGCAGCGCTATTTCCAGCGTCACGCCATCGCAGAACGGCATAATCCCAAGCTGCAGCAGAAGCATGTTCCGCTGCGCTATCGCAAGCACCTGACGGAGTTTAATTCCTATACTGAAAAAGCTATTGCCACAGAGGACACAGAGGAGAATCAGGCAATAATGAATTAATTTGTAATACCAGCAAACGATTACTAAAGATCAGCTTTGAAGTTATTTCTCTGAGTCCTCTGTGAACTCTGTGGCTTGTTTTTATTTTAAGGTTGACGCGGGTAGTGGCTACAATCCGCTGATTTCTCTATCCTTCGGGTATTCCACGATAATCCCGAAGGTCAGTTCCTTCTTCTCTCCCGGCTGCAGCGCTGCTTTCCAGACGATCGTGCCGTCATCTTTGATCTGTTCCGGTTTGAGCGAGGGCTCGTCCAGCGAGACCTTGATTTCCGCGTCGGCGGCCAGCGGCAGCTGGTCCAGCAGCGTCAGCGTCAGAGCTTCCCTGCGGTAGCTTTGCAGTTGTATGCGATAGCGGTAGGCGACCCGGTTCTTGCCGAACAGGCCGGCCTCGTGGTGCTGCTTCAACTCTTCGCGCTTTACCGTCAGCTGGTCGTCGGTGCCGAAAAACAGGTCGAACTTCTCTCCGGCTGCTACCTTCTTCAGCTGTGAGCTGCCGGTGTAGCTGTTGCCGACAAAGGTGTTGACCTGGCCCGGCAGTAGCGGCCAGTCGGCCCTGTTGATGATCTCCGATTTTAGGAACACGTGCGGCGAGAGTTTCGGCAGCGCCAGATATTCGATGCTGACCGGCAGCTGTTCGATAGCGATGATGCTGCCGTGGCGGGCGCCGTCGGCAGGTATGTCGAGCGGGCGGGGGACATGGAAGGCCACCGAGGAGTGCTCGTCGCTGATCTGCGCGGTTTCAAAGGCGGCCGGCATCGCCTCCGGCGGGGGCTCGGCGCCGGCGTTGTCCATCTGCATGCGCGCCGCTTTGCTCTTGGCGGGAGCGGCGCTGGCGACATACATCTCCGCCCGCATGACCGGCTGCGGCCTGTAAAATGATATCTGCCAGGGGCGCAGTTCCGGAGGGGCGCCACCAAGAGACGGGCGGGCGGTGGAGAGGGTCAGATCTACGTTGTCCCATGCCTCCCCGGTCTGCTGGCGCACTATTGCCCGGAAGGTCAGTTCGGCGTTCTTGGCGTCGGCGGCAAGGCGCACATCATAGGCCGGTTCCCAGCTCGCCCTGGGAATGATCGATGCCAGCTCAAGCGTCAGGTTCCCTTCGCGAGCGACCTCGACCAGCACCTCGACGTTTTTGGCCTCCCTGCGGCCCGAACCGGTCGCCTGTTCCCTCTGGCGGCGCAGCGCGTCGATTTTGTCCCGGATGCTCTTCTTTTCAATCTCGATTTCGCGGCTCTGCTCCTCGGCCTTGGTAACTCCCGCGCCGACAAAGCTGGAAGCGTCCAGCAGTTCCGCCGAGGTGGGCCGGCCGATGGCCAGCTCCTTGGAGATGCGCTCGCCCCAGGCCACCCGGATCGATTCCAGGAAGGACTTCTGCGAGGTGATGCCGGCCTTCTTCGCATCCAGCATGCCCGAACGCCGCTCCAGCCCGCGAATCTCCTCGTCCATTTCCTTGATCAGCTTCTCTCCGCTCTGCTCCAGGAAATCCCGCCTGATTTCCAGGCCCGCAATCGTTGCCGTCGCGGTGCCCTTGCCTTCGATCCGCACCGAATCATCCAGGATCAGCGCCGGCAGGTTTTCGAAGGCTACCAGGTAGCTGCCCGGTTTCAGGTTGAGGGTGGCACTGCGGGTGGTCAGGGCACGGTCGGCATAGACCGTGACCGCGGTGATGCGGGCGGAGGCCGGTATCCGCTTCAAATCGGAGGAAACGGCCAGGGAGGGGAGCTGCAGGAGTGTCAGCAGGAATACGAAGCGCAGGATCTTCATGGCGATGCTCCTTTTGAATGTATTAATTATCTGCGACCTTTTGATGGTGGACGCGGCGTGTCTCCGGTTCTTTTTCCGCCTGCCGGACGCCCGCTCTTCGGTGTTCGACCGGACGGCGCGGGGCGTTCACTTTTGGCGGCATCCCTGGCCGCTGCCGGGCGCGCCGGTCGCACCGATTCTCTGGCAGCCGAAGAGCGCCCGGTTTTGGCGGAGTCGTTGGCTGCGGTCGGACGGCTGCTTCTGGCGGGGCCTTTTGCTGCGGCCGGACGCGCGTTCCCGCTGTCATTGCCGGCCGCTGCCGGACGTGCGGCACCCTGAGGTTTTCTGCGTACGGTGGTGGAGGGGGTGCGCTCTTTCTGCGGCTTGGCAATGCTGACTACGATGCAGCGGTCGATCAGGTATGTGCCGTCCAGCGTTTCGACCACCTCGTTGAGATTGACCTCGGAGAGCATCCGCACATAGGCGCAGCGCTTGAACTCTCCGGTTTGCTGGTCAACGATCAGGTGCACCGACGTAACCGGTCCCATCAGTGAAAACAGTTTGCGCAGGTCCTCTTCGGTGGCCTGTTCTGAAATGTGTCCGACGTAAAGCTCTTTGGCCATAATGTTTTCCTTTATCTATTTCTGTTCCCTGTGTATTGCAAAAGGTCCCCAGGACTGATCGATCGACATCAGTTCCAGCGTGTTGACGTTGACATGCGCTGGCTGGCTGACGACCCAGCGGACGGTTTCGGCGATGTCCTCCGCGGTCAATGGCTCGGTTCCGCTGTAAACCCCGGCGGCCTGCTCGTCATCCCCCTTGAAGCGGACCTTGGAAAATTCGGTTTCGGCCATGCCGGGCTGGATGCAGCTGACACGCACCCGCGTGCCGATCAGGTCGGAGCGCAGGTTGCGTGAAAACTGGGTTACGAAGGCCTTGGTGCCGCCGTAGACGTTGCCGCCCGGATAGGGCCAGGCTCCGGCCGTGGAGCTGATGTTGACGATATGGCCGCGGTTGCGGGCCACCATGCCGGGCAGCACCATTCGGGTGCAGTACATCAGCCCCTTGATGTTGGTGTCCACCATCGTGTCCCAGTCGTCCAGATCAGCCTGGTGGGCCGGCTCCAGACCCAGCGCCAGCCCGGCGTTGTTGATCAGAACATCGATGGCGCTGAAGCGTTCCGGCAGGGATTCGATCGCTCCCTGGACCGCCTCGCGATCCCGCACGTCCAGCGGGATGATCTGTATCTCGGCGGTTGTGCCGAGTTCGTCCTGCAGCTTCAAAAGCGGATCGACCCGGCGGGCGGTCAGGATCAGGCGTGAGCCGTTGGTGGCGAAGATGCGGGCGCAGGCCGCGCCGAAGCCGGAAGATGCGCCGGTGATCAGGATGGTCTTGTCGTTCATATGGTTGCTTCCTTGATGTTTATTTCCAAATGAGAACTCTGTGTTCTGTGGCAGGCTGAATTTATTGCTTTATTGCCGTAAGCACCTGTTCCCGTTCAATGCCCCGTTCCGCGCACAGGCCAAGCAGCTCTTCCGGCAGCGGGGCGCAGATCGTCAGCGGACCGGTTTCCGGCCTGGCCAGTACGGTGCGGAACGAATGCAGCGCAAAACCGGACAGTGCCGGAAAATCTCCGCCACCGTAGCGTTTGTCTGCTACGACCGGATGGCCGATCATCGAGAGATGACGCCGGATCTGATGCATCCGGCCGCTGACCGGCGTGACCGCCAGCAGCGCGCAGGAATCCCCCCGCACAATGGTGCGGAAAGCGGTTTCGGACTCCTTGTCATCCAGCGGTTCATTGATCGTGCCGCTTTCGTCCGGTTGTCCCGACACCAGCGCCAGGTAGAGTTTGTCGAGACCGCACTCCTTTACCTGGCGGCCGTAGATGCCGGCCGAGCTGGAACTCTTGGCCATGATCACCGTGCCGGACGTGCCGCGATCCAGGCGGTTGACCGGATAGAGCTTGCAGGGTGTGCCGCGGCTGGTCATGTAGGATTGGCCGAACTCGACCAGGTTCTCCTCGATTTCGGCGGTGCGGTGCATCGGCAGGCCGGCCGGCTTGTTGACGATCACGATCTGGTCGTCTTCGTAGAGGATGTCCAGCGCAGGTCTGGCGGTTGCGAGATAGCCGGTGGTGGCGCCGCTTTCCTTGAGGGTGACGGTGTCGTGCAGCGCCAGCAGCGTATCGTGGTGTGCCGTGCCGCCGTTCAGTTTGGCGGCGCCGCTCTTGATCAGTTTGCGTGAATAACCGGGAGGCGCGCCCGGCATCAGCGTCCGCAGAAAACTCTCCAGGCGTCGGTAATGGTCGTGTGGTGTAATGACAAAGGTCAGCATGATATTTTCAGTGGTGAATCAGGTAAGAGAAATTTCGCGGTCAGGCACGATCTATACCACCAATCGGTCATCCTTGTAGCCGGCATTGACTTCCAGCGCCTCGTTCATCGAGCGGATGGCCACTTCAAGCTGGCTGTCGTCCGGTTCGCGGGTGGTAAGTCGCTGCAGGGCCAGGCCGGGTGCGATGACCATCCTTACCAGCGGATGGTTGTCATTCATGGCGCTCCATTTCAAAAATTCATAGGAGATGCCAGCGATCATCGGCAACAGGAAGATGCGCGAGCCGGCCTTGAGGTAGAACGGCCAGAGTTTCGGTATCAGCGAGAAGACGGCGATGCTGACCAACATCACGATCAGCAGGAAACTGGTGCCGCAACGTGGGTGCAGACGGCTGTAACGGCGCACGTTTTCAACGGTCAGTTCTTCACCGGCCTCGAAAGCAAAGATCGATTTATGTTCGGCGCCATGGTACTGGAAAACCCGCTGGATGTCTTTCATGCGTGAAATGGCCCAGATGTAGGCCAGGAAAACAATTACCCTGATCACGCCGTCCACCAGGTTGAAGATGATATTGTTATCGCCGATGACCGGGGTCATCAGTTTGGTCAGGTAGAGCGGAAACAGGAAAAAAAGGCAGATGCCGAAGCCGAAGGCGACCGTCATTGTGCCGGCCATCGCCCACGAAGAGAGCTCTCCGCCCCCCTCCTTGATCCCTTCCTTGTCCTTCTCCTCTTCGGTCATGGCTTCGTTGGCCGAGAAGTTGAGGGCCTTGATGCCGATGATCAGCGAGGTGAACAGCGCCACCGCTCCCCGGATGATCGGGAGCTTGACGATCGGAAAGCGTTCCGAGAGCGGTATGGCCAGCTCGGTTTTGACGACGATTTCTCCGTCGGGTCGCCGGACCGCAATGGCAACCGCGCGCGGGGCCCGCATCATCACACCTTCAATAACCGCCTGGCCGCCAACGTGTATTTTTTCCATGGATTCCTTTCAAAACGGCAACGCAATATTTCCAGCCGTTGCCTGGATGAATGCTTTAAGAAGACGCCGCTACTCCAGATTTTTGTAAAACTCGCGCACTTCCTGGGTCTGTCCGCAACAGAACCTGCCTTCCGGACAGGGGCCGACCACGCAACCGGGGCCGGCATCGCGGAAAATTACCGGGGCAACCTGTTTAACCAGACGCAGCATTTCTACGCTCATCTGGCGAATCTCCCACTGGGCCCGCTGGCAGCAGCGCAGAGCGAAGAAGTGCAGCAGTTCGCGGGCGTTCATGGTCATGATGATCTTGGTCTCCGCCGCGTTGGGCAGGATATAGCGGGCATCTTCGGCCGGTATTCCCATCTCGACCAGCTGGGCATAGGCCTTGTGGACGGTCTCGGACATGAAGGCGAAAATCTGGCGCGCCTCGGGGTTTTCGGCGATCGTGTCAGGCATGATCGAGGTGAACTCTTCCTTGTGCGAAACGTAGCGCTGCGACTGCTGCGAGAACGAAGCGATCCGGTGGCGCACCAGCTGGTGCGTGGTTACCCGGGAGATGCCCTCGATGCCGAAGGTAAAGGAGGCGTGCTCCAGGACCGAGTGGTGTCCCAGCGACATGATCTTTTCCAGGAAGGATTCGATGTCGGAGTCGGCCAGTTTTTCTCGCAGATCGTTGATGGAGGATGGCGAATAGCATAACCGGGCTGCCAGAGCCACGGTACGCTCGGGGTTGGGTGTGTGTTCTATCAGTGTCACGTTGTTCATAGTGCCCTGGCGCGAGCCATGTTCAGGAAAAGAGTCGAATTGTTCTGAAACAGGACCGCTCTGAATTGGAGAATGTGAAGATGCAAAAAAAGGGGATTTGCCTCGCGACAAAGCCCCTTAGTGTGTCTGTGCAACGGTTGGTCAGATCTGACCGTAACGCTTTTTGAAACGCTCAACACGACCGGCGGTGTCAATCAGTTTCTGCTTGCCGGTGTAGAAAGGATGGCAGGCCGAGCAGATCTCGGTATTGATCTCTTTTTTCGTGGAACGTGTCAGAAATGAGTTACCGCAAATGCAGTTAACGGTTACCTCGGAATACAGTGGGTGAATACCTTCTTTCATCTCTTCCTCCTTCAGTCTTGCTTTACAGCGTTAAATTGATCCGATATGAGCAGCAAATTGTAATCGTAACGATTCAGACAGATTTATGCAACCATTTTTTAGCTATTTCGACATCGAGTCCAGAAAATTCTGGTTGGTCTTGGCTTCGGACAGCTTGTCCAGCAGGAATTCCATGCTGTCCACCACGTTCATCGGATGGATCACCTTGCGCAGGATCCAGATGCGGTTGAGGGAACTCTTCTCGATCAGCAGCTCTTCCTTGCGGGTGCCGGACTTGTTGATGTCAATGGCCGGGAAGGTGCGCTTTTCGACCAGCTTGCGGTCCAGGTGCAGCTCCATGTTGCCGGTACCCTTGAACTCTTCGAAAATTACCTCGTCCATCTTGCTGCCGGTGTCAACCAGCGCGGTGGCGATGATTGTCAGCGATCCCCCCTCTTCGATGTTGCGGGCGGCGCCGAAGAAGCGTTTCGGTTTCTGCAGGGCATTGGCGTCCACGCCGCCGGTCAGGATCTTGCCGGATGGCGGCAGGACCGTGTTGTAGGCGCGGGCCAGGCGGGTGATCGAGTCCAGCAGGATCACCACATCTTTTTTGTGTTCTACCAGGCGCTTGGCTTTCTCGATCACCATCTCGGCCACCTGGACGTGGCGGGTGGCCGGTTCGTCAAAGGTGGACGAAACCACTTCGCCGTTGACCGAGCGCTGCATGTCGGTCACCTCCTCCGGGCGCTCGTCGATCAGTAGTACGATCAGATAGACTTCGGGGTGATTGGCCGCAATCGAGTTGGCGATGTTCTGGATCAGCACCGTTTTTCCGGTCCGGGGCGGGGCCACGATCAGCCCGCGCTGCCCCTTGCCGATCGGGGCCACCAGTTCGATCACGCGCATCGGCATGTTGTCGGGAGTCGTCTCCAGCGTCAGTTTTTCCTGCGGGTAGAGCGGGGTCAGGTTGTCGAACAGGATCTTGTCGCGGGCGACTTCGGGCGGTTCGTGGTTGACCGATTCCACCTTCAGCAGGGCAAAGTAGCGCTCGCCTTCCTTGGGGGGGCGGATCTGTCCGGAAACAGTATCGCCGGTGCGCAGGTTGAAACGCCGGATCTGGCTGGGGGAGACGTAAATGTCGTCTGGACCCGGCAGGTAGTTATAGTCGGTGGCTCTCAGGAAACCGAACCCGTCCTGCAGGGTTTCAAGAACACCTTCGCCGAAAATCGAGCCGTTCTGTTCGGTTTGGGCATTGAGGATGGCAAAGATCAGGTCCTGTTTGCGCAGGCTGGATGCTCCCTCGATGTTGAGATCCCGAGCAATGGTGTTGAGTTCACTGATTTTTTTGCCTTTAAGTTCCTGTAAATTCATCTGTTCTCCTGCGTGTGATTTTTCATTGTATTGGATTGCAATATGATCCTGATAAGTATTTTAGGTGTAGTCCGCAAAAAGGGCCTTTAAGCAGGTATTTATAGAGGAGTTTGCTGGAAATTTCCTACTCACTGGATGCTTATGGATTATTAAAGAGGTTTGTTAATGCAGCAAATTAAGGATGCTTAAGGGGTTTCCGCTTTGAATTTCAGGATAAATGCTTGAAGTAGTGTCAAAGTTACCTTTTGTGTCTTGGGCTTGTCAATAAAAAACATCATCGATGAGTATTAAAAATTACAAATAGCTGTTTACGTGTCCGGCTGCCGGCTTAACAGCTCGTTGATTACCACGCCCGCCATGGTCAGTCCGAAGATGGATGGCAGGTATGAAATGCTCCCCAGGATCACGCGGCGGTTGTCGCAGCTGAACTGCTGATCGCCGCGGTTGGGGCAGATGCATTCGATGCCGCAGTGACTGGCTGCGGGATTCAATTCGCGATGCTCTTCGATCGAGTACACAACCTGAACTCCGCTGGATATCCCGTTCTTGCGGAGTATCTTGCGCATGCTGCGGGCCATGCGGCAGTTGCGGGTGGCCGAGATGTCTCCGACCTGGATCTTGGTCGGATCGAGCTTGTTGGCGGCCCCCATGCTGGAGATGACCGGGATGCCCAGTTCGCGGCAGATGGTGATCAGGGCGGCCTTGGCGGTGAAGTGGTCGATGGCGTCCAGCACGTAATCCGGTCGCGTAGCCAGCAGCTCCGCGGCATTTTCGCCGGAGAAGAAGGCCTTGACCGGGCGGATTTCGGCGTCCGGATTTATGTCGGCTAGCCGCGCGGCCATGACCTCCACCTTGGGCAGGCCGACGGTGGAGGATAGGGCGTGAATCTGGCGGTTGACATTGGTCAGGCAGATGTCGTCGAAATCCACCAGCGTAATCCGGCCGATGCCGGCCCTTCCCAACGCCTCGGCGGCATAGCTGCCGACTCCGCCGATGCCGCAGATCATCACATGCCTGTTGGCCAGCCGGGAGAGTCCTTCCCCGCCGATCAGCAGTTCCGTGCGCGAGAAACGGTGCAGGCTCATTTCTGATCAGCCCTTCTGTGGTTCCTCTGTTTTCCTTTCCAGCCCAGCAGTTCCTCCGCCAGTTGTAGAATCTCCGCTTCAGGTATGTCGCATACCGAGTAATCGGTCGCGTCCGGTTTGCGGAGGTTGGCCCGTGATGCGGTCTTGATGACCCGGTTGATTTCAGTGGGGCAGATGCAGACCGGAGTGGCTCCGAAAAGCGTGATCGAAGGTTTTCCGCACCCCCAGGCGATGTGGGTCGGTCCCGAATCTCCGCCGATCACAAGATCGCAGCGTCCTACGGCCGCCTTGAGCTGGTTTAGATTAAGCCTTGGCAGCACCCGGACGTTGGCGGCTTTTTTCGCGATCAGCTCAGCGGTTTGAAGCTCCTGTTGATTGCCGTGGCAGATCAGGATGTTTTCGCCCAGCATCTCCGCCAGCCGGCTGAACTTTTCCGGCGGATAATTCTTGTATGCGGCGCTTGTCTCCGGCACGAAGATGATGTTTCTTTTCTGCCGTTCAAAATACTCATCGGTGATGATGCGGTCCGCATCGCTCCAGAACAGGAACGGCTCCGGTCGGGACAGGTCGGTAGTCCGGAATTCCAGGCCAAGGCTGCCGCAGGCCAGTGCCGCGTAACGGCTGGCGGCCGGCAGTTCCAGCGGAACCGGCATGCGGTGGTCGTAGAACAGGCCGGCCAGCGGTTCCTTCAGCATCTGCCGGGCAAATCCGTGGCGGGGGCCGCCCATGATGGCTGCTACGACCGCAGATTTCAGCAGTCCATGCAGGTCTATCACCGCATCAAAAGCGCCGAAGGATGACAGGTGCCGGTACTCGGCAACCAGGGCGGCCAGCGACTTCTTCTTTTTCAGACTTTTCAGGTCAACCCGGACCACCTGGCGGATGTCGGGGTGGTGGTCGAGGATATCGGCGAAGCGCTTGTCGGCGGCCCAGGTGATATGACAGTCGGGCAGCTGACGCCGGATAATCTGCAGCGCAGCCATGCCGAGGATTATGTCGCCCAGCGATGTGAGCCTGACAAAAGCGATGTTCATGCCTTAAGCTTTTGAGCGGTACAGTTCAGGATTCAGGGAGGGATCGTTGTACATCTTGAACTGCTTGTAGAGCTTCATGGTCTTTTTTCCGCCAACATAGTCATCTAGCAGCTCCCCAAGCGCCCTGTACAGGTCGTAGCGCTGCAGCTTCAGCACCGCCAGGCGGTGCAGCGACCGTTCGCGATGGTCGGAGTCGATGTCGTCCCGGCGGCTGTCCTCATCCATGTGGTAGACTTTCAGCGACATGATCGAAATCCGATCGACAATGCTTCCGGGGGTTTCGGAGTTGATCCGTTCCTCCGGTGACGCCGGGGCGGATTTTGAAACTTCGGCCAGGATCGCCTCGTCGAGTTTTTCAATCAGATCGTTACGCTGCTGGTTCAGCTTGTCTATGGCTCGTTTGACGGTGGCGATGGCGCTGTCATCAACGTCGGTGCGACGGGCCTTGTCCTCTTCGTGCCAGAGCAGGTAATTGCGCCAGGCCAGCTCCAGCGCCAGCGGATTGGCGGAGACCCCGGGGACGGCAAAAGTGGAGTCATCCGTATGCCAGAAGGTTATGCAGCGGTCAAATACATCTTCGAGTCCGGTCAGGTTCATGGTGTTCAGCATGAGATATCCTTTTTATTCGTGAATTAGTCGATCAATTGTACCGTTGCGTCGAACAGCCCGTCCACGGAAATCGAGGTGCGGCACTCCTGGTCCCTGTCGCAGGATGTGCGGTAGCAGGCCGCGCATTCCATGGCGGCCTGGATGGAGCGGTGCTGCTTGCCGCGCGGCGCATAGGTGGCGGCGCTGGTGGCGCGGTAATATGAGACCGTGGGTGTGCCGACCGCGGCGGCCATGTAGACCGGTCCGGTGTCGCCGCCGATCACCAGGTCCACCCTTTTCAAGACCGGGATCAGCTCCCTGATGCGCAGCCAGGGCAGCAGGCGCACCGCATCGCCGACCTCGCCGATGATCTGTTCCCCCAGGGCCTTTTCATCCGGACTGCCCCAGTTGATCAGGATGGTTGAGCCGGGATACTTGGTCGTGATTCTGCGGGCCAGTTCGACCCACCCTTGCGGATACCACAGTTTAGTGCTCCAGGTGGTTCCGACCTGGAACACGAATACCAGTCCGTCCGGCAGGCTGGCCAGATATTGGTCGGCTGCTGCCTCATCCTCTGCGGAGGAGATGATGTCGCCGGACAGTTCCATCTCCCGGTAATCCCTGCCGAACAGCACGCTGATCACC
>JAURXC010000217.1 GCA_030654645.1 Deltaproteobacteria bacterium
CGTCACGGCCGGCATTACTGACGGCGTTAAAGGCCGGGATGCGGGAGGCTGCTTGGAGCGTTCCTCAATGCGGGCAAACAGGTCGTCCAGGGTGATGCGCCCCCCCTTGCCGGTCCCGGCCACCTCATCGGGGCGGATGTCGCGCTCAAGCATCTCGCGCCGGACCGCCGGGGAAGAAGCCGGTTCAGCCAGCTTTTCCACCAGTTGCGATGAGGTATCGATGGCCGGCGCCTGCGGTGACGCGGCGGCCTCGACAATCGAACCGATCACGGTTCCCACCGCCACCGTGGTTCCTTCGGCCACCGCAATCGAGAGCACCCCGGCGACATCCGCATTCAGGTCCAGCGTGATCTTGTCGGTCTCGATTTCGCAGAGCGGTTCATCTTTGGCGACCGCCGCTCCGTTACTCTTGAACCACTTGGCCAGCAGCGCCTCGCGCACCGACTCGCCGACTTCCGGTATTTTTATCTCCATGTCTGTCTCCGTCAATACAGTCTGATCCAACTCACCATACCAGGATGAGCCGGGACATTTTACCTGTTTTTACTTATTTCTCCAGCAAAAACAAAGGGCGACCAGTATGGCCGCCCTTTTACAATCAATTACCATTACTTAATTTCAGGCCTGCCCTTTCAGGAACTCCCGCCCGAAGGGCGACATCTGCCGCAGACGGGCGATGATCGGCGGCATCTCGCGGATCACGGTGTCGATCTCGGCGTCGGTGGTGTAACGCGAAAGCGAGAAGCGGATCGAGCCGTGGGCGCAGGTGAAGGGCACGCCCATGGCGCGCAGCACGTGAGACGGCTCCAGCGAGCCGGAGGTGCAGGCGCTGCCGGAAGAGGCGCAGATACCCAGTTCGGACAGCAGCAGCAGGATCGCCTCGCCCTCGACGAATTCGAAGGCGATCGAGGTGGTGTTTGGCAGGCGCTCGGCCCCGCCGCCGTTGATGCGGGCGTTGGGTATGGCCGCCATCAGCGCGTCCTGCAGTCGGTCGCGCATGGCCATGACGGTCGTATTCTCGGCTTCCATGTACTGGTCGGCCAGCTGGCAGGCCTTGCCCAGGGCGATGATCGCGGCGGCGTTCTCGGTGCCGGCCCGGCGGCTCTTCTCCTGGTGACCGCCCACCAGGAAGGGGCGGAAGGGGGTGCCGCGGCGCAGGTAGAGCACGCCGATCCCCTTGGGTGCGTGCAGCTTGTGGCCTGAGAGCGAGAGCATGTCGATGCCGGAATCGGCCATGTTGATCGGGATCTTGCCGATGGCCTGCACTGCGTCGCTATGGAACAGCGCCCCCTTGGACTTGGCGATCGCGGCCGCTTCCTCCACCGGGAAGATCACGCCGGTCTCGTTGTTGGCCCACATCAGCGAAACCATGGCGGTGTCGGTATCCACGGCGGCCTTCAGCTCGTCCATATCCAGGCGGCCGGCGCCGTCCACGCCGATTTCGGTGACCCGGTAACCCTTCTGGGTCAGGTTGCGGCACTGGGTCAGCACGGCCGGGTGCTCGACCCGGCTGGTGATCACGTGGCGGCGGTCGGGAAAGACCTCCAGCGCCGAGCGGATCGCGGCGTTATCGCTCTCGGTGCCGCAGGCGGTGAAGATGATCTCTTCCGGCGAAGCGCCCAACAGCGCGGCCACGCGTTGCCTGGCCTCGGTCACCTTGCCCTGCACCTGGCCGCCGAAGAAATGCATCGAACTGGGGTTGCCGTACAGTTCGCAGAAGTATGGGCGCATCTCCTCGAAAACAGCCTCATCGACCTTGGTGGTGGCATTGTTGTCCAGATAGATCTCTTTCATGCGGAGACCTCCTCTACCACGATATCCTCGGCCACCAGGTCGCGCAGCTTGGCCTCGACCATGCGGGCGGTGTTGCCGGATGAAGCGCAGCCGGCGCAGGCCTTGCGGAAGGCCACCTGCACCCTGGGACCGTCGATATCGATCAGCTCCAGATCGCCGCCGTCGGCCCACAGCAGCGGACGGATGTCGCGTTCCAGCACCTCCTGGATCAGCTGCATCTTCTTCATGTTGGAGAGCTTTTCCGGCCGTTTGCGCGGCTGCAGCTCTTCACTGCCCAGCACCTGGGCGATCAGTTCCTGGATCTTGGGGATGCAGCCGCCGCAGGCGCCGCCGGCCTTGGTAAAATGCGTGACCTGCTCGGCGGTCGTCAGGCGGTTGGTCTCGATCACCTTCTTCAGGAAGGTGTCGGTGATGCCGAAGCATTTGCAGACAATCTCCCCCTCGTAATCCGGGTAGGCGTGGCCATGGTCATGTTCGCTGTCATGCTCGGGGATCGGCTCGCCACGGTATTTGGCGATCGCCACCTCCAGCGCCTCCTGCCCCATCACCGAGCAGTGCATCTTCTCTTCCGGCAGCCCCCCCAGAAAATCGGCGATATCCTGGTTGCTGATCGCCAGCGCTTCGTCCATGGTCTTGCCCTTGACCATCTCGGTCAGGGCCGATGAAGAGGCGATGGCGCTGGCGCAGCCGAAGGTCTGGAACTTGGCGTCCACGATCTTGTCCTTGTTATCATCCAGCTTGAGGTAGAGTTTGAGCGCATCGCCGCAGGCCAGGCTGCCGACCTCGCCGACCGCGTCGGCGTCGGGAATGTCGCCCACGTTGCGCGGGTTCAGAAAATGATCTTTAACGATTGGTGTGTAATCCCACATTTGGATGTATCTCCTTGGCTTGATAATGTTTATATATTCAGAATTTCACTCTGCAAATACTTCTTCAAGGTTCAGCTCAAACCCCTCCAGAACCGTGCTGACCGCAAAATCCCCACGGCCATACCCCTGGGGCCTGCCATACTTTCCATCCTCGCCGATGGTGAATACCATCAGTGATTCTTCGGCCGGATGGATAATCCAGTATTCGCGCACTCCGTGGCGCTCATAGAGGCTGAACTTGACGCCGATATCCTTCCTGGATGTGGATGGAGAAAGGATCTCCAGAACCAGGTCAGGGGCGCCGCGACAACCGCGATCATCCAGTTTTTTCTCATCGCAGACCACGACCAGATCCGGCTGCACCACCGTCGGTACATCGGTGTCGTCCTGCTCTGAAAAATCGGGCAGACGGACGTCAAAGGGCGCGAAATAGACCTGGCAGGGTTTATCCCTCAAAAACTCTTCGATTCGAGATGAAACACGGACAAGTATCCCCTGATGCCGCCGCACCGGAGCGGCTGTCATGTTGTAGGGAACACCGTCGATCAACTCCCAACGCTCGCCATCATCCCATTGGTAATACTGGCCATAGGTGAAGCGTTCATCGAGTTTTTCCGCAAGATTTGGCGGAGCCATAAAACCTCCTACCCCAATATGAATTGCCGGCCGGCGGCCATGACCTCGGCCAGGCGCGCTTCGTTGCAGGCCTCGCCGTAGAGTCGCACCACCGGCTCGGTGCCGGACTTGCGGAACAGCATCCAGCTGCCGTCCTCAAGCAAAAGCTTGGTCCCGTCGATCCTGATAACCTCCTTGACTTTCGTCCCGGCGACTTCGGCGGGAACCGCATTGATCTTGCCGGCATAGACGCTCTCCAGCTCGGGCGACAATTTGAGGTTGTCGCGGCGGGTCACGAAGCGCCCGACTTCGCCATATAAACGCTCCAGCAGTTCGCGGACCGTCTTTCCTTCGTATGCCACCATCTCGGCCACCAGGAAGCAGGCCAGGATACCGTCCTTCTCGGGCACATGCCCCCTGATCGTCAGTCCGGCGCTCTCCTCGCCGCCGATCACCAGCTTGTCCTGGCTGATCAGTTCGCCGATATACTTGAAGCCTACCGGCGTTTCGTAGACCGGAACGCCATGTTTTTTGGCGACCGCGTCGATCAGGTGCGAGGTGGCCACGCTGCGGGCCACGCCCCCCTCCAGCTTGCGGACCCGGATCAGGTAATCCAGCAGCAGCGCGATGATATAGTTGGGCTCGATGTAGCTGCCGTCGGCGTCGATGATGCCGAAACGGTCGGCATCGCCATCGGTGGCCAGTCCCAGCCGGATATCCGGGTTGTTCCTGACCAGCGCAATGAAATCCGGAATGTGCGCCTCGGACGGCTCGGGCGGATGCCCGCCGAAGTAGGGGTCGGGACGGTCATTGATGATGGTGTAGGGGATGCCGCGCTGGCGCAGCGGCTCGTCCAGGTAACCGCGGGCGGTGCCGTAGAGCGGATTCAGCGCCACCTGACCCAGGCGGCCGATCATGTCGAAATCGACCTTCTGCTCCAGCGCCTTCAGGTATTCGCCGCGCGGGTCGATGGTCTCCAGCAGCCCCTGCTGTCCGGCGATTTCAAGCGAAAGTTCCCGGTAACAGGCGCTGCCGAGCATGCGGTTGGCGCGCTGTTCGATGTCGCCGGTGGTTTCCGGCAAAGCCGGACCACCCCAGGAGGGTGAGAACTTTACGCCGTTGTATTCGGGTGGATTATGGCTGGCGGTGAAGTTGATGCCGCCGGCGGCGCCACGGCGCAGAATCTCGAACGAGATGACCGGCGTGGGGGTATCCCGCTGGCAGAGATAGGCTTTGACACCGGCTCCGGCCAGCACGCGGGCGGCCGCCTCGACGAAGCGCTGCCCCATGAAGCGGGTGTCGCAGCCGATCACAACCCCCTTGTCCTGCTCGCCGCAGGCCTTGATGTTGTCGGCGATGGCCTGAATGACGGTCTTGACATTATCGTAGGTGAAATCCTCGCACAGGATACCGCGCCAACCGGATGTTCCAAAGGCAATTCGCGTCATTTAATCCCCCATCGGCATAATAGGACAGCTTTAGTCGTGTTAGAATAGTACACATGTAGCCGCCCGTCAAGCTAAACGGTTTCAGTTTTTCAACGTCTCGCTGGAGCGAACCCGTCAAACGACGAGTTTGAGTTTTATCTTTACGGTTTAATCATTTGACATGCATGCTTTAAGACATACAATACGATACTTCAAAATGATGACAAACAGACGTAAAAGTGAAATCCGAAAGATGGAGAGGCCAGCATGCCAATTGCCGTATTCGATGCGATCAGGGGGAATATATGCTCATTTTTGGGCGGCGCGGTTGTGGACCTGCTACCCGGAGATACAGAGCTCGTAGTTGATGAAAAGACCATCCGCGAGATCGTCACCATCGAAGATCGTCCGTACTGTTTCATGGCCCGCCGCCAGGCGCTCTCCTTCACCCGCAGCGAGGCCGCCTTTTGCCGGGAGTTGCTGACCGCCTTTTCGGGTCTGTACAGCGGGTTCAGGCAGGAAGGATACGCCGCCCAGTTCCGCACGGCGCTTCTGGCCTCGATCATGGACATCACCGTGGCCCGCTCGCTGCGGGGCGACCACCGCAAAGGTTTCTGGCCGATCCAGCAGCTGATCCAGCTGCTGAAGAATCTTTCCTACCAGCACTACGAGGGAGAGCCGGCCACGACCGGCTTCATAGTTCACCGCACCACGCTCCCGCTCTTGCGCAAGCTGGTGCGGGAACGGCACCACACACTGATTCCGCTGCAGCCGCACGAGGACATCACCCCCAACTTTTTTGACAACCCCCTGCCCTACCGCTTCGTTGACGGCACCAATCTCTTCTTTGTCGCCAATATCCAGATGCAGGTAACCGGCGTACTCCGTACCTCACCGACCGTGGTGCACACCGACATTGAACTTTTGACCCAGCGGGAAATCTTTTCCATGGTCAGGCGCGCCGGCCGGGGGGCATTCGCCGTGACGGTCAACGATGTCTCCGAAATCGAGGTGCTGACCAGCCCGGCCAAGCTGTTGGTACGGCGCAAGGGCGCCTGGACCATCTTTGACCCGGATATCTACCGTTCGTTTCTGGCCGGAAGCATCGACGCCGAATCCATTGATGAGCTGCTCTGGACTGTCTACGCCCTTTCCAAGGAACGGCACGGCACGGTTATCCTGATCTATAACCAGGGGGCGCGCAAGCTGGCTCTGCTGAAAAAAGGATCGGTGGGGGGAGACGATCCGATCGGCCGTCTCCTGATCAGTCGCGTCAAGAAGCGGACCATCGGCGACTTGAAGAGGAGCGGGATCCTGCTGCGCATCCTGTCGGCCGACGGCATGACGGTCTTCAACAAGTCAGGCAGGCTGATGGAGACAGGTTTCATATTCGATACGTCACACGCACGGGAGGTAGTCACCGGCGGTGGGCGGACGACGGCCGCCAGCGCCGCGTCATTTTTCGGCAAGGTTATCAAGGTTTCCCAGGACGGACCGATTGAGCTCTACCAGGACGGACAGCTGATCTATCGCTTCGGCTAATCCAGACCGCGGATCATGATCCCAAGTGCAGGCTTGACCTTGATCGGACAACAGTAGTATATGTTTTAGCCCAGAATATTATCAAAAGGACTATGCATGACCAGAGAACTAGCCAAGGGGTACGAACCCCACGACGTTGAAAAAAGATGGTACGCCGAATGGGAGAGCAAGGGCTACTTCCACGCCGCCGCCACATCCGATAAGAAACCCTATTCGATTGTGATCCCGCCCCCCAACGTGACCGGCGCGCTGCACATGGGGCATGCCTTGAACAACACGCTGCAGGATATCCTCTGCCGCTGGAAGCGAATGCAGGGTTATAACGTGCTCTGGATGCCGGGCACCGACCATGCCGGCATCGCCACCCAGAACGTGGTCGAACGCCAGCTGGCGGCCGAGGGCAAGGACCGCCACGACCTGGGGCGCGAGGAGTTCATCGAGCGGGTCTGGAAATGGAAGGCTGAATCGGGCGGACAGATCATCGGCCAGCTCAAGCGGCTGGGCGCTTCCTGCGACTGGGAGCGCGAACGTTTCACCATGGACGAGGGGCTCTCCAAGGCGGTCCGGACCGTCTTCGTCAAGCTCTATGAAGACGGCCTGATCTACCGCGACAACCGCCTGATCAACTGGTGCCCGCGCTGCCACACCGCGCTGTCGGATATCGAGGTCGAGCACGAGGACAAGAAGGGTCACCTCTGGCACATCCGCTATCCGGTGGCCGGTGAACCGGGCAAGTACGTGGTGGTGGCCACCACCCGCCCCGAGACCATGCTGGGGGATACCGCCGTGGCGGTGCATCCGGAGGACGAGCGTTACCGGCATCTGGTCGGCAAAATGGTGGTGCTGCCGCTGATCGGCCGCGAGATACCGGTGGTGGCCGACGACTACGTCGAGCTGGAGTTCGGCACCGGCGTGGTCAAGATCACGCCGGCCCACGACTTCAACGACTTCGAGGTCGGCCTGCGCCACGGTCTGGACAAGATCAACGTGCTGGACGAGTCGGGCGTCATCAACGCCGCCGGTCACCAGTACGAGGGCATGGACCGTTTTGCCGCCCGCGCCCGCATCGTAGCCGAACTGGAAGAGGCCGGGCTGCTGGAGAAGATCGACGACCACGCCATGTCGGTGGGAGGCTGCTACCGCTGCAAGACCGTGGTGGAGCCCTACCTGTCGCTGCAGTGGTACGTCAAGGTGGCGCCGCTGGCCGAGCGGGCTCTGGACGCGGTAAAGAGCGGCCAAACCCGCATCCTGCCCAAGCAGTGGGAAAACACCTACTACGACTGGATGGAGAATATCCGCGACTGGTGCATCTCGCGCCAGATCTGGTGGGGACACCGCATCCCGGCCTGGTTCTGCGACCACTGCGACGGCGTCACCGTGGCGATGGAGACACCCGGCAAATGTTCCAAGTGCGGCAGCGACGAGATCCGCCAGGAGACCGACGTGCTGGACACCTGGTTCTCCTCTGCCCTGTGGCCTTTCTCCACCATGGGCTGGCCGGACCAGACGGCTGAACTGAAGACCTTCTATCCGACCGCCTGCCTGGTGACCGGCTTTGACATCCTCTT
>JAURXC010000195.1 GCA_030654645.1 Deltaproteobacteria bacterium
CTATCTGCTGCTGATATGCCTTGAATTCAGGCTGCAAGTCTTCCTTGAAAGCCACCGCCTTGGCGGCAATAACATGCATCAGCGGTCCGCCTTGAATACCGGGGAATATCTGGGAGTTCAGGGTCTTTGCAAACTCCTCGCGACAGAGGATCATGCCGCCGCGTGGTCCGCGCAGGGTTTTGTGGGTGGTGGTGGTGACGAATTCGGCATAGGGAACCGGACTGGGATGCACTCCGGCAGCAACCAAACCGGCGAAATGCGCCATATCCACCATAACCACCGCACCGACCTTGTCGGCAATAGTACGAAATGCCGGGAAATCGATGATACGTGGATAGGCGCTGGCGCCAACCACAATCATTTTGGGTTTGTGCTCGATTGCCAGCCGTTCCACTTCGGAGTAGTCGATAGTCTCGGTTTCCGGCGAAACACCATATGGGATTATGTTGAACAGTTTGCCGGAAAAGTTGACCGGACTGCCATGCGTCAAGTGTCCGCCATGGGAGAGATTCATGCCCAGAATCGTATCGCCCGGTTTGCAGGCGGCGAAGTAGACCGCCATGTTGGCCTGTGATCCGGAGTGCGGCTGAACGTTGGCATGTTCGGCGCCGAACAGTTCCTTGGCGCGGTCAATGGCCAGCTGTTCAACCACATCCACATGTTCGCAGCCACCATAATAACGCTTGCCGGGATAGCCTTCAGCGTACTTGTTTGTCATGATCGAACCCTGTGCCTCCAGGACGGCTTCAGAGACAAAATTTTCAGAGGCGATCAGCTCCAGATTGTACTCCTGGCGCTCTGTTTCATGACGGATGGCTTCGGCTACCTGGGGATCAAAACTGGCAAGAATCGACATTTGTTAACTCCTTTATATGATCAATATTTACAGCGCTGGGAAATAAGAAACGGGACTCATGCCGCAGCAGGTCCCGCTCTCCATTGAGACGTATTCCGGTACGGCTAATTGTTGTACTTCTGTTCCAGTGACGTGATCTTGTCCAGGCGGTTCTGATGACGTCCCCCCTCAAAAGAGGCGTCCAGCCAGGCGCCAACCAGATCGCAGGCTTTCTGTTCATCGAGGACCCGACCACCAAGTACCAGGATGTTGGCGTTGTTGTGTTCCCTGGCCATGCGCGCCATGAAAACATCGGTCACCAGGGCAGCCCGGATTCCGGGGATCTTGTTGGCCGCAATCGACATGCCGATACCTGTTCCGCAGATCAGGATTCCCAACTCCGCCTGGCCGGCTATCACAGCTTCGGCAACCTTTTGTCCGAAATCAGGATAATCAACGGATGCATCGCTGTTGGTACCGGCATCCGTCACCTCGTATCCCCTGCGGGTAAGGTAGCTGTTCAGCGCCGTCTTGAGGTTCAATCCGCCATGGTCGCTTCCGATTACAATCATATTAATCCACCCGCCTAAATTTTCTTGAACAGAAGAGTCGCATTGGTGCCGCCGAAACCGAGCGAGTTGCTCATGGCATACTCGATCTTTGCGTCACGCGCCGTATTCGGAACATAGTCCAGATCACACTCGGGATCCGGTGTTTCGTAGTTGATGGTCGGAGGAACCACGCTCTTGTCCATCGCCATGCAGGTGAATACAGCTTCGACTCCACCGGCAGCGCCCAGCAGATGACCGGTCATGGACTTGGTTGAAGAGACCATCAGCTTCGCGCAATGGTCACCGAACACGGATTTGATTGCCAGCGACTCATTCAGGTCGTTGAAGGGGGTCGAGGTGCCATGGGCGTTGATGTAGTTGACCTGTTCCGGCAACACGCCGGCATTTTTCAATGCCATCTTCATGCAGCGTGCGGCGCCTTCGCCACCGGGGGCCGGGGCGGTCATGTGATAGGCATCACCGGTCAGACCGTATCCGACCACTTCGGCGTAAATCCTGGCGCCGCGCTTCCTGGCCGCTTCGTACTCTTCCATGATCACTATTCCGGCACCTTCGGCCAGAATAAAACCGTCACGATTCTTGTCGAACGGGCGCGAGGCCTTTTCCGGAGAATCGTTGTGGCTGTCGGAAAGCGCTTTCATTGCCGCAAAGCCGCCGATACCCAATGGAGTGACAGTTGACTCGGTCCCGCCGGCAATCATCGCATCCGCATCGCCACGTGCAATCATGTGAAATGCATCACCGATTGAATGGGTGCCGGTCGCACAGGCCGAAACAGAGGAAAGGTTCGGACCCTTGGCACCGTAACGGATCGAAATATGACCGGGAGCCAGGTTGATAATCAGCATCGGTATGAAGAACGGAGAGATCTTTTTGGGACCACCCTCGTTCAGCAGTGTGTGATAGCGTTCGATTGATGGCAGTCCACCAAGTCCTGCTCCCACCAGCACCCCTACCCGCTCGGCATTCTCGTCATTGATGACCAGTCCGGAGTCTTCCATGGCATAGTGTGCCGCCGCCAGAGAATACTGAATAAACAGATCCATCTTCTTGATCTCTTTTTTATCAATGTATTTCTCGGCGTTGAAATCCGAAACCTCGCCGGCAATCTTGACCGGCATGTCACTGGCGTCAAAGCGAGTGATCAGTCCGATTCCTGATTTACCGGAGACAAGCGCATCCCAGTTAGTGACATTACCGCATCCGAGAGGTGAAACCGCTCCGACGCCCGTAATTACAACTCTTCTCATGTTTGTTTGCTCCATATTGGGTAAACTGAAGTGACGAATGAATGGGAAGGAAGTGAGAGGGCACCCTCCCTCTCACTTGGATCAACTATCAGCTGTGCTCGGTGATGTACTCGATGGCGTCGTTCACAGTCTGGATCTTCTCGGCATCTTCATCAGGAATCTCGAGGTCAAACTCCTCTTCGAGAGCCATTACCAGTTCAACAGTATCCAGGGAGTCAGCGCCAAGATCATCCATGAAAGAAGCTTCGGTAACTACCAGTGACTCTTCAACACCCAGCTGTTCAGCAACAATCTCTTTAACCCGTTTTGCAATGTCAGACATCTTTCACCTCCATGTGATTTTAAACCTTTTCAGGTTTCGTGTGTAAAGCTCGTGTTTGGTAATTAAGCATGAAATACTTAAAAGTCAATTGATATTTTGAACCCGGGTCGTGGTTAAAGAGGATGTTAAGGAAAATCCTGATCTTAACCGGATAATTATCCGGGCTTACATGTACATGCCGCCGTTGACCGCCAGAACGTGCCCGGTAATGTATCCCGATGCTTCCGATGCCAGGAAAAGCACGGCATTGGCGATATCATCGGCACTTCCCAGGCGATCCATCGGTATCTGTGAAGTCAGTTCCGCGCGGACCTTGTCAGAGAGAGCGTCGGTCATCGCGGTAGAGATAAATCCGGGAGCCACGGCATTGACGGTAATATTGCGCTTGGCCATCTCGCGGGCGTTGGACTTGGTCAGGCCGATCAAGCCGGCCTTGCTGGCGCAATAGTTGGCCTGTCCGGCGTTGCCCATCTGTCCGACTATGGAGGCTATATTGATGATGCGCCCATAACGCTGCTTGCTCATGACCTTGAAGGCAGCCCGTGTGCAGAGGAAGGCGCCTTTGAGGTTGACGCTCAGTACCGCGTCCCAATCCTCATCCTTCATGCGCATCAGCAGGCCGTCACGGGTGATCCCGGCATTGTTGACCAGGATATCCACTCGTCCGAATGCTTCCATGGCCGCATCTATCATGCGCTCGGCATCGGCGGTAACAGTTACGTTGCCGACAACCGCCAGCGCCTTGCCACCGGCGGCCTGCAGTTCCGCGACTACCGCGTCGGTTGAGGCTTGGTCCATGTCAACCGCAACAATAGAAGCCCCTTGGGCGGCCAGCGCCAGAGCAATGCTTTTTCCGATTCCACGGGATGCGCCGGTAATTACCGCGACTTTATCCTTAGGCATTTCGACTCCTTTCGTTAAAAGAGAAATTAGTTGTTTTTATCCGCAAAAGTAGCTTTCAACTCGGCCTCGGTGGCAAGTTTGCCATCAACGAAGGCTTTGGCGTTGAACATCCAGATTCCCCGCTTGCAGGCGGTGACATCAAGCTCAAAGCGCAACTGGTCTCCCGGCATGACCGGCTTCCGGAAGCGGGCATTGTCAATACCGGTAAAGTAAACCACCTTGGAACGGACGCTGTCATCGGATGAACTGTAGGCCAGGACCGCAGCCACCTGGGCCATGGCTTCGATGATTAAAACGCCGGGCATGACCGGGTGTCCCGGGAAATGTCCCTGGAAAAAAGGTTCGTTGATGGTGACGTTCTTGATGCCGACGATGCGCTTGCCGGATTCCATTTCAATTATTCTGTCAACCAGAAGAAACGGATAACGGTGCGGCAGAATCTTCATGATTTCATTGACATCCAGCATGTGGTCCCCTTTGCATTGTGGAGGTTCAAGCGGCCAGCGATTTCAGCGTGGCCAGGTCTTCAACATTCGTGGTCGTGACTTCCTTGGTTATGCGCTTGACCAGACCAGACAAGACCTTGCCCGGACCGATTTCTACAAATCTCGTGCACCCCAGGCCGACCATGGCGTTGACTGACTGATCCCAGAGCACCGGAGCGCAGACCTGGGTCACCAGGAGCGGCTTGACCATCTCCCTGTCCTGGTTAGGAGCAGCATTGGCGTTGGCAACGACCGGAAGCAGCATGTCATTTGCCGCAACCAGCTCCAGTACCTTGGCCAGGCGGTCAGCGGCCGGTTTCATCAGGGCGCAATGGAATGGTGCGCTTACTGGAAGCAACATGGCCTTTCTGTAGCCGCGTGCCTTGGCAATCTCAATTGCACGCGCAACCGCTGCCACGGAACCGGCAATCACGATCTGTCCCGGTGAATTAAAGTTCGCCGGAGCTACTACTTCACCTTCGGCTGCTTCACGGCAGATATCTTCAAGCACGTCCTGTTCGACACTCAGGATGGCCGCCATGCTGCCGGTACCGACCGGAACGGCCTCCTGCATGAAAGTGCCGCGAGCGCGGACGGTTCTAACCGCATCGCAGAAATTCAGCGCGCCTGAGCAGACCAGCGCCGAATACTCGCCGAGCGAATGGCCAGCCAGATAATCGGCTTTCAGCCCGGTTTCCTGCTGAACAACCCGCAACGCCGCGATGCTGGCTGTCAGGATGGCCGGCTGGGTATTGGCGGTCAGCCTGAGTTCTTCGTCGCTGCCTGAAAAGCAGATCGTGGAGAGTTTGAAGCCAAGAGAGTCATCGGCTTCCTCGAATACCTGGCGGGCGACCGGAAAGTTTTCGGCAAATTCCTTGCCCATTCCAGGGTATTGGGATCCCTGCCCCGGAAAAACAAAAGCTACTTTAGACATATTAATAAGAACCTTTCTTCGCCGGTCAAATATAGATCAAATTACCAGCGTATCAGGGCCGATCCGTATGTAAATCCACCGCCGAAGGCATCAAGGAGAATCAGATCTCCCGGCTTGATCCTTCCGTTACGGTTGGCTTCATCCAAGGCGATCGGAATGGAGGCCGATGATGTGTTGCCGTAACGATGGAGGTTGATGAATACTTTATCGGCGCTCAGATCGAGTCGTTTTGCGATGGCGTCAATGATGCGACGATTTGCCTGATGGGGTATGAACAGTGATATATCTGATGCGCTGATTCCATTGGCATCCAGGGCTGCCATGGCTGCTTCTTCCATGCCGCGCACCGCATGCTTGTAGACTTCATTGCCTTCCATGCGTATGAAGAATGACGATGGGTCGGTAGCCGGGTTTGCGGCTGGGTTGCGACTGCCGCTGCCGGGTTGGTACAGCAGTTCCCAGCAGGCGCCGTTACTGAAAATATGGGTAGATCTGATACCGTCCTGGTCCCCGGATGTCTCGATGATGGCCGCTCCGGCGCCATCTCCGAAAAGAATGCAGGTATTGCGGTCTTTCCAGTCCACACTGCGCGACAAAACCACGGCGCCAATCACAAGCGCCTTCTTGCTTCTGCCGGAGCGGATAAAGCTGTCGGCAATTGAGAGTCCGTAGATAAAGCCGGAACAGGCGGCGGAAACATCGAAGGCAACCGCCTTGTGCGCACCCAGTTCATTCTGGATGATGCAGGCGGTTGAGGGAAACGGAAAATCGGGAGTCACAGTCCCCAGGATGATCAGGTCAAGGTCTTCCGGCGAGACGTTTGCCATTGCTAATGCGTGGCGGGCGGCCTCGATAGCTAAAGTGGAGGTGTACTCTCCGTCGGATGATATCCGCCGCTCCTTGATTCCGGTCCTGGAGGTGATCCATTCATCGCTGGTATCGACCATCAGGGCCAGATCTGCGTTTGTAAGTATTTTGGCCGGCAGCGCTGAACCGGTACCAGTGATCTTTGCGGTCACCATGATATCTCCATTAATCGGCGGAAATGGATTTAAGGACATCACGTTGCATGGAAACCGGATAGTTCTCGGAAAGCTTTTCCGAGACATGCTCGGTCACACCGCTTCTCGCATATTCATGCGCAAAACGGACAGCGTTTTTGATAGCCTTGACATTGGAGCCACCGTGACAGATCATTCCGACACCGTTAATGCCGAGCAGCGGGGCTCCACCGTATTCGGCGTAGTCCACGATCTTCTTGAATCTGTTGAATGCGCCACGGACAAACAGATATCCGATTTTGGAAATCCAGCTCTTAACGATCTCGCCCTTCAACATCTTTCCGGCCGCTTCGGACAATCCTTCGGACAGCTTGAGCACCACGTTGCCGACAAAACCGTCACAGACAACGACCTCGACAGCACCGGAGAAAATATCCCGGCCCTCTATGTAACCGGCATAGTTGATGGAAGTCTGGCGCAGTACGGCGTTGGTCTCACGGGTCAGTTCATTGCCCTTGGATTCCTCTTCCCCGTTCGACAATAGCCCCACCGAAGGATTCTTGATCCCCATGGCATAGCGGGCATAGACTTCGCCCATGATTGCAAACTGGACCAGGTGCTGCGACTTGCAGTCAACATTTCCGCCCACGTCAAGCACGAGAGTCTGTCCCTTCAGGGTCGGAAAGATCTGGGCAATTGCCGGGCGCTCAATGCCCTTGATGCGCTTTAGCACGAACATGCCCGCCGCCATGGTTGCGCCTGAGTTGCCGGCGCTGACAGCGGCGCAGGCCTTGCCGTTCTTGACCAGCTCGAACGCCAGGCGGACGGATGAATTGCGCTTCTTGCGCACCGCATCCGAGGCTGAATCATGCATGCCGACTACTTCACTGGCATGAAAGATGTCAATATCGAGGCCGTTTGCAGAATGCTTGGCGAGTTCGGATTCCAGTCGCTCACGATCACCTACTAGCGTCACTGGAATACCGAATTCCCGGCAGGCTGCTACTGCTCCCTCAACCTCAACGACGGGGGCATTATCGCCCCCCATTGCATCAACCGCTACTCTCATTTGTCCCGTTAATGACACAGGTATCTGCAATTACTGAGCGTTGGAAACGTCGATGACTTCTTTACCCTTGTAGGTACCACAGGTTGGGCAGGCGCGATGCGGCAGCTTGGGAGCTTTGCACTGGGGGCAGGTTGACAGGGACTGGGTAGTCAGGAAGTCATGGGCCCTTCTCATATTCTTACGTGATTTGGATGTTTTCTTCTTAGGTACTGCCATGATATTTTCTCCTTTTTCTGGTGGTTCACTTCAGAGTGTACGTTTTTTTTATCGGGACACCTTAAAATTCTTGAGAGCGCTGAATGCCAAACTTGTTGTTTCTTTACTGCATGTGCATTGTGAGACGTTCAGATCCGTTCCGCACGTATGGCACAGACCCTTGCAGGCATCGCTGCAGAGTGGTTTGAGCGGAATCTCCATTGCGATCTGCTCCTGTATCTCGTGAGTCAGATCAATTTCGTCGCCCTGGTAGACTGAAGAGAGCAGATCCTCTTCTCCCAGTTCGATTTCATCCTCAACCGATGGTGTTGCCGTATCCTTACGAAAGATGACTGTAAAGTTGACATCAACAAAGGAGTCGTAATCCACAAGGCAGCGGGAACATGAGAGCGATAGCGGAACAGAGACCCGGCCGGCCACCCTGACATGATCGTATTCCCGTTCCGCGGTTATGTCGCCCCTGATCGGTCCGGTAAAGGTGCAGACCTTGTCTTGCTGCATGGCGGAAAGCACCGGAAAAGTTTCCAGTGGTTCTTCGATATGCAGAACAACCGGCTTGTTCTGGATGTGGTCAATAATAACTTTCAAGACACCTGCCGCCCTTTACTGAACAGAACAAAATTTAAAGCAAGTCAGTATAGTGAATGTTGCTGTTTTGTCAAGCAGTTTGCTTAACCACTTTGTTTTGCCGTCCATAACGTTCAATCAAATCGCCTGTTTTCAGTGCCAGATCAGGTGCGAGCATATCCCATCTGAACCGCCAGCTCCAGTTTCCAAAGGCTTTGCCGGGTATATTCATGCGCGCCTCGTCGTCCAGCATCAGCAGATCCTGAAACGGCAAAACCACCGTATCGGCAACCGACATCAAGGCCGTGCGCAACAGAGCCTGGACACAATTATCATCATTGCAGCCAAGATATTCAGTCACCCGGCCGCGCTGGGAACTTGAAAGCGAATTGTACCAACCCAGGCTGGTGTCGTTGTCATGGGTACCGGTATATACCACGCAGTTTTTCTCGTGATTGTGCGGCAGATACGGGTTTGATGAATCCGAACCGAAAGCGAACTGCAGGATTTTCATCCCTGGGAAGTTATAACGGTCTCGAAGCTCCTCGACCCCGGAGGTTATCACGCCAAGATCTTCGGCGATAATCGGAAGCGATCCCAGGTCGGAAAAGACCACGTCGAAAAGATCAGACCCCGGGCCTTCAACCCATTTGCCATGCTGGGCGGTGCGATGTGATGCCGGAACATGCCAGGCGGCTTCAAAACCACGGAAATGATCGATCCTGACAACATCGTAGAGTTCGAACATCGACCTGAAACGATTGATCCACCACTGATAGCCCTGATTTCTCATCAAGTTCCAGTCGTAAAGCGGGTTTCCCCATAATTGGCCGGTCTTGCTGAAGTAGTCGGGAGGTACTCCGGCCACCACGGTCGGTTTGCCTTTTTCGTCGAGCAGAAACTGTTCGCGTTGGCTCCATACATCGGCTGAATCATAGGCGACAAAGATCGGCAGATCCCCGATGATCGAGATCCCCCTGGATTCGGCGTGTTTGCGCAGGGATCCCCACTGCCTGAAAAACTGCCACTGGATATATTTTTGTATGCCTATTTCCAGCTTCAGATCAACGGAGTACTTTTCGTATGACTCCGTCGTCAGTAATGCCGAATCCCTGTTCCACTTGTTCCATGGTTTACCCTTGGCGACCTGCTTTAGAGACATGAAAAGAGCAAACTCATGCAACCAGGGTGTGGTATCGCAGAATTGCCAGAATTCCTGCTTGCGCCGGGTCACCTCTTGCGTCAGAAACAGCGAACCGGCCTGCTGCAGCAGTTGTTGCTTGAACCCGGAAACCGCATCGAAATCGACACTGTTTTCGGGAAAATCCATATTGCAACATCCTTCTGGCAGGTCTCCCTCGGCAATGATCTGCTCCAGGTCGATCAGGAGCGGATTGCCGGCGAACGCTGAAAAAGACGAATAGGGAGAGTTGCCGCAAGCCGGAGGCGTCAGGGGCAGCACCTGCCAATAGGACATTCCCATTGTTGCGAGGAGATCGATAAAACGCCGGGCGTCATCACCGAACGTACCGATGCCGCCGGACCCCGGCAATGAAGTCGGATGAAGCAGAACTCCGCAACCACGCTTGTTTAGCATCCAGGGCTCCTCAAATGGATTTGAACTCCGGATTATGCACACACGGAGCGGCTTTGCAAATAAATTCCACTGAAATACAGTTTATAAACGGCAGATTGATCTATGCTGCCATGATCCCATGCTTGACTTTCCGGAGCTCAATGCTTAACTGATTGGTAGAAGTTATTTCGTAGATCAAAGAGGTTGGCACCATGGACTTCAACAGATTGACACAAAAATCACAGGAAGCATTCGCCGAGGCACAGAACAAGGCGGTCTCCTTCGGGCACGTCGAGGTGGATGGCGAGCATCTGCTCTGGGCGCTGCTGGATCAGGCCGATGGACTGGTGCCGCGCCTGCTGCAACGGATGGACATCCGCCCGGATATGATTAAAAAGGAAGTCGAGGCGGAACTGGACCGTAAGCCGAGGGTATCCGGTCCGGGGGCCGAGGCCGGCAAAATCTATGTGTCCCAGCGTCTCTCGCGGACCCTGGTGGCGGCTGAGAATGAAGCCAAACGACTGAAGGACGAATACGTTTCGGTTGAGCATCTGCTGATGGCTCTGATTGCCGAGGGGGACAAGGTGCCTTCGGGACGTATCCTGAAACAGGCCGGCATCGACCGTGAGCGGTTCCTGAAAACCCTGACAGACGTGCGCGGTAGCCAGCGGGTGCAGAGCGCCAATCCGGAGGCGACCTATGAGGCCCTGGAGAAGTACGGCCGTGATCTGGTCAAGATGGCCAAGAACGACAAGCTTGATCCGGTGATCGGGCGCGATGAAGAGGTGCGCCGGGTGATCCGGGTGCTGTCACGAAAGACCAAGAACAATCCGGTGCTGATCGGTGAGCCGGGAGTCGGCAAGACCGCCATCGTGGAAGGATTGGCGCAGCGCATCGTACGCGGCGACGTGCCTGAAGGTCTCAAGGACAAAACCGTTTTTGCGCTGGATATGGGAGCGCTGGTGGCCGGCGCCAAGTACCGCGGTGAATTCGAGGAGCGCCTCAAGGCTGTGCTGAACGAGGTCAAGGAGGCCGAGGGGCGCATCATTCTGTTCATAGACGAACTCCACACGATCGTCGGGGCCGGCAAGGCCGAGGGGGCGATGGATGCCGGCAACATGTTGAAACCGATGCTGGCGCGCGGTGAACTGCACTGCATCGGCGCCACCACGCTGGACGAATATCGTCAGCATATCGAGAAGGATGCGGCGCTGGAGAGACGTTTCCAGCCGGTACTAGTGGAGCAGCCGACCGTGGAGGACACGGTGTCGATCCTGCGCGGCCTGAGGGAACGCTTCGAGGTGCATCACGGCGTCAAGATCCAGGATAATGCCCTGGTAGCGGCCGCTACCCTCTCCAACCGCTATATCACCGAACGGTTCCTGCCGGACAAGGCCATCGACCTGGTGGACGAAGCCTGCGCGATGCTGCGCACCGAAATCGACTCGCTCCCGTCGGAGCTGGACACGATCAGCAGGCGGGTCATGCAGCTGGAGATCGAGGAACAGGCCCTAAAAAAGGAGAAAGACACGGTCAGCAGGGAGCGGCTGGAAGTGTTGCGCCGCGAGCTGTCCGGCGATCGGGAACGGGCAAACACGATGCGCGCCAGGTACGATTCTGAGAAGGTGGCGATTCAGCGCATCCAGGGTCTGCGTGAACAGATCGAAAAAACCCGCCGCGAAATCGAACAGGCCGAACGCTCCTATAACCTGGAGCAGGCCTCCAAGCTGAAATATTCCGAACTGCCGGGTCTGGAAACCGCCCTGAAAAATGAGGAGAGCGCCCTGAACGAGAAACAGGGTGGACAGAAGCTTTTGCGGGAAGAGGTTACCGAGGATGAAATAGCCGAAATAGTTGCGCACTGGACCGGTATCCCGGTGACACGGTTGGTGGAGGGAGAACGGGAGAAACTGCTGCGTCTGGAGGATATCCTGCACGAGCGCGTGATCGGCCAGGACGAGGCGGTACAGCTCGTATCCGATGCGGTGCTGCGGGCACGTTCCGGCATAAAGGACCCGCGCCGGCCGATCGGCTCGTTCATCTTCCTGGGGCCGACCGGAGTCGGCAAGACCGAGCTGGCCCGCACCCTGGCGGTTTCACTGTTCGATTCGGAAGAGAACATGGTGCGTATCGACATGTCCGAGTACATGGAAAAATTCGCCGTATCCAGGCTGATCGGAGCGCCTCCCGGTTATGTCGGATATGAAGAAGGAGGGCAGTTGACCGAGGCGGTGCGGCGCAAGCCATATTGCGTGCTGCTGTTCGACGAAATCGAAAAAGCCCATCAGGACGTATTCAACATCCTGCTGCAGATCCTGGACGATGGCCGGGTTACCGACAGCCACGGACGCACGGTCAGCTTCAAGAACACCGTCATCATCATGACCTCCAACATCGGTTCCTCATACCTGCTGGAAGGAATCACTGCCAGTGGAGATATTCGGGAAGATGCCCGCCAGGCGGTCATGCAGGAGCTCAAGCTAGGTTTCCGCCCGGAATTTTTGAACCGGGTCGATGACATAGTGCTCTTCAAACCGCTTCATCTGGATGAAGTCAAGCGAATTGCCGGTCTGCTTGCGGAACAGTTAAAGCAACGCTTGAAAGAACAACGCATAACACTTGAAATAACCGATGATGCCATGCGCTTTATTGCCCAGGCCGGTTATGATCCGGTCTACGGCGCCCGGCCGCTCAAGCGTTATCTGCAGCGGGAGTTGGAGACCCGCGTGGCCCGGGCCATCATCGGCGGAATTGCTCATGAAGGAAGTGTGTTGCGGGTGGACGTGGAAAATGATAAATTGGTTCTGTCCGAGAGCGCCACGTAAAGAGCGGAGAATGTGATGACTGATATTTCCGGAATAGCATCGGGTGCATTGAGCGCCTACTCGCTGAAACAGGCTGTTACCGCCTCTAATATCGCTAAACTCAATACTACCGATTCGGCGGCAGCGTCGGTTGTTATGCAGTCCGGCAAGGATGGCGGCGTGACCGCATCTGTTGTTGAAGGCTTCGACAAGGTAGATATATCAAGGGAAGCGGTCGATTTGGCTACGACCGGAACAGCATTCAAGGCGAACATCAAGGTGCTGAACACGTCGGAGGAGATGAACAGGACTCTGTTTTCGATCAAGGCCTGAAGCATTTTCCATTCCATGAAACGTAAAAAGCCGGGG
>JAURXC010000200.1 GCA_030654645.1 Deltaproteobacteria bacterium
AGAAGCGCATGTTCGACTTCCTGATCCGGGCCCGCGACAAGGGGCTGTACCGTTTCATCACCGACAACGGCGCCGGCGGACTCTCCTCTTCGATCGGCGAAATGGCTGGCGAATGCGGCGGCTGTCGCATGGACCTGGCCAAGGCGCCCTTGAAGTACCCCGGCCTGAACCCCTGGGAGATCCTGATTTCCGAGGCCCAGGAGCGCATGTCGCTGGCGGTACAGCCGGAGAAGATCGGCGAGTTCCTGACAATGGCAGCCCGCTTTGGCGTCGAGGCCAGCGTGCTGGGCGAATTCACTGACAACGGCATTTTCCACATCCTCTACGAGGATAAAACCGTGGCTTATCTGCCGATGGATTTCATGCACGAGGGGCTGCCGCCAATGCAACTGCCGGCCAAGTGGGTGCCGCCGCTGCACGAGGAGCCGGTTTGCGTCGAGAAACTTGACTATACAGAAGACCTGAAACAGCTGCTCGCCAGCCTGAACATCTGCTCCAAGGAGTCGGTGGTGCGGAGATACGACCACGAGGTGCAGGGGGGCTCGGTTGTAAAACCCTTCTGCGGTGTTACCAACGACGGCCCTTCCGATGCAGCCGTGGTGCGGCCGATCCTGGAGTCCTTCGAGGGGGTGGTTACCGCTCACGGCATCTGCCCGCGCTACTCCGATATCGACACCTACCACATGACCGCCAATGCCGTTGACGAGGCGCTGCGCAACTACGTTGCGGTGGGCGGCTCGCTGGAGCTTGTGGCCGGCCTGGACAACTTCTGCTGGTGCGATCCGGTCCAGTCGGAGAAAACGCCGGACGGACCCTACAAGATGGCCCAGCTGGTGCGCTCCAACCAGGCCCTGTACGATGTCTGCATGGTCTACAACCTGCCGCTGATCTCCGGCAAGGACTCGATGAAAAACGACTTCTACGACGGAACTGTCAAGATTTCGATTCCGCCGACGCTGCTCTTCTCGGTGATCGGCAAGATCGATGATGCCAGGAAAGCGGTCACGATGGATGTCAAGCGACCGGGCGACTTTGTCTACCTGCTGGGCTGCACCGCCAACGAACTGGGCGGCTCGGAGTACCTGGCGCTGAAGGGTTTCGTCGGTAATAACGTGCCCAGGGTGGATGCGGTTTCGGCCTATGCCCGTTATCAGGCCTACCATCAGGCCGTGCTGCAGGGGCTGGTGGCTTCCTGCCACGACCTGTCCGACGGCGGGCTGGCGGTGGCGGCCGCTGAAAGCGCCTTTGCCGGCGGATTCGGCATCTCGCTCGACCTTTCCCGCGTTCCCTGGCAGGGGCTGGAAGATGGCTGGAATGATGAAGCGCTGCTCTTCGCGGAATCCGCTTCGCGCCTGCTGGTTACGGTGCGACGCGAGAACTCGGAGGCTTTCGAGTCGATCATGGGAGATGAGTGCTGCGCCCGGATCGGTGTCGTGACGGAAAACCCGGAGTTGCTGATCGAGGCGATCGAAGGGCATACGGTGATCAATGCCGACCTGGCAGAGCTGAAGCAGGCCTGGCAGAGCACGTTGCGGGAGCTGTAGACCCTCCCGTGGCTGGCGACATCCTACCAGGTATGTTGCGTTACGTTTTTTAACGCGACCTTTGCCTGAGAAAGGTCAATTATGCCTACCATTTCAATGTTCTTCGGGATTATCATACGCATGTACTTTGCGCCTGGTGAGCATCCTCCACCGCATTTTCATGTGTATTACAATGAGTACAAGGCTTCCGTGGATATTCGTACATGCGAGATCATGGAAGGTGAACTTCCCAGCAGACAGACAAAGCTGGCACTGGCGTGGGCCGAGTTGCATCAGGAAGAGCTGATGGCAGACTGGCAACTGGTTATGAACGGAGAAGAACCGTTCAAGATTCAGCCTCTTCAATAAGGAGTGAAGCCATGTACCCTTCTGTGAAGGACGTTGTTCCCGGTGATGACTACATCCTTTCCGTTGTTTTTGAAAATGGCGAAAACGGCCATCTCGACATGAAACCAATTCTTGATTTTGGCATTTTTCAGCGAATCAAGGATTATGATGCGTTCCGGCGAGTTAGAGTTTCGTTCGACACAATTGAATGGGATTGCGGGGTTGATCTCGATCCGGAATATGTCTACGCAAAATGTCTTGTGGGCAAATCGGCGTAACCAACCGGACAGATACAGCAAAAGATCATCTTGATTCGATTCTATCGATTTATTGCTCGTGAAGAATATGACATAAGCGGGTGGATTAATGTTCCATTCGGGAAGATCACCGGTTCACGCGCGCACGCGCGTGAACCGGTGATTAATGAGTTGCGCAGGAAAGAAAATGACAAGATTCAAGGAACTTCAAAGAATCGAAAATGCAATAAAGAATCGGGATGTCCGGGAGCTTGAATGGGCTGTGAAGTATTGTGAGATGAGGATTCCTATTGTCACGATGAAACAGCATGAGAAACACTGGATGAAGCTTCAGAAAAAAGTCCAGATAGTTTTGGATGAGCTAAATGAAATACAGGCATGACCTTCACAACAAGGATTGGTACGTCAGAGATCCAAAAACTCGAAAGTGGGTTGTTCAGTGCGTGCAATGCCAAGAATATGGACGAAGCCCTGACACTCCTGAAGTTGCTAAGCTGAACTTTGAGGAAAACTTTCCTATAATTCGACTAGACGAAAATGGCTTGTGCGAAATTTGCCGGTCCCTTAGCAGCCGCAAATAAGCTTGAGCAACTAAGGGCACCAAGGGGTGCACAACAAGGCCAGTGGACCGGTCGCGATAAACCCGCTCCGGTCACCGCCCAGCAGTTGAAGAAAAGCCGGAAGGGTCAGAGAAAAGCCGGAAGGGTCAGCCCTTGAAAATGGAATAATCAGAAAGAGATCCTCAACCAGACAGCTGGACGCCGACAGGGGCTGAGAAGCACCCCGGCGCGGGTCGAGGGCGCGAGCCGTTGTTGAGCCAAACCAAGAAAAGTAATCCGCGCTTGACTATGTTAACGCTTAGAAGTACCTTTACGAGTACGGATAAGGAGGTTGCCATGCCGCACACATTGTCAATTATGGAAGCACGAAAACAGCTTACGTCCCTTCCGGAAACCCTTCTTCAAAACGGACAGCTTGATGTTCTGGAAATCACTCGCCGTGGTAAGCCGGTGTTGGCTGTGCTGCCGTGGGAACTGTACGAAGCGGTTTCGGAGACGCTGGAGGTTATGGGGGATACAGAACTGATGGCTCAATTACGTCAGAGCATCCTGGAGATGGATTCCGGCAAACTCAGCTCCTGGCAGGATGCCAAGCAGGAGCTTGGACTGTGAAGTGGCAGATTCTGCTCACACCAACAGCATTGAAACTTTTGTCGGATATTTCCGACCGCCGCATTCGGGAGAAAATCGGAGCGGTAATTGATCGTCTGACTGAAGACCCGGAAAAACAGGGCAAGGCGCTGCTGGGTGAATTGGCAGGGTTTCGAAGTGTAAGGGCAGTTGGGCAACGCTACCGCATCATTTATCAGATCAGAGATAACGAGATTGTTGTAGTTATTGTTGCCGTTGGTATTCGTCGTGATGGAGCCAAAGATGACATCTACAATCTGGCGAAGAAGCTTTTCAGATTGAGATTGTTAAGCTAGTGAAAACAGTCAGGTAGGCAGCGTTACGTCTTTTAACGCGACCTTAGCCAGTCCAACTCTTGTTTTAATGGATAGAATTATGCCTGACAACATCCAGCATACCCTCAAGACCGTATTCGGATTCCACGAATTCCGGGCGCCTCAGCGGGAGGTGATCGAGCAGGTCTGTGACGGCAGGGATGTTTTCCTGGTGATGCCGACCGGCGGCGGCAAATCGCTCTGCTACCAGATACCGGCGTTGCACCGGGACGGGGTGGCGATAGTGGTGTCGCCTCTGATCGCGTTGATGAAGGACCAGGTCGATGCGCTTGTCGCCAACGGCGTCCGGGCAACCTGTCTCAATTCGTCCCTGTCGCCGGCCGAGGTCGGACGTGTATTTCAGCAGATGGATGCCGGGACGCTGGATCTGTTGTATGTCGCCCCGGAACGGCTGATGATGCCTGATTTCCTGGAGCGGCTGGCCACGCTTAAGCTGGCGTTGTTCGCGATCGACGAGGCTCACTGTATCTCGCAGTGGGGGCACGATTTCCGGCCCGAGTATACGCAACTGGGGCGGTTGCGGCAGCTTTTCCCGAACGTGCCGGTGGTTGCGATGACCGCCACCGCCGATCCGGAAACACGCAAGGATATATTGAAGCAGCTGGGCCTTGAAAACGCAAAGGTCCATGTGGCCGGTTTCGACCGCCCCAATATCGCCTACACGGTCATTCCCAAGCACAAGCCCCTGGCCCAACTGGCATCGTTCCTGACTGGACGGCGGGATGAAGCCGGTATTGTATATGCGCTGAGCAGGAAACGGGTTGATCTGGTGGCCGAGCGCCTCCGCGCGGCCGGGTTCTCGGCGGCGGCTTACCATGCCGGTCTGCCTGACCAGGAACGCAAGCGGGTGCAGGACGCCTTCCGCAGGGATGATATTCGCATTGTCGTGGCCACCGTGGCTTTCGGCATGGGGATCGACAAACCCAACGTGCGCTTTGTGGTGCATTATGACATGCCCAAGAGCGTGGAGAGTTACTATCAGGAAACCGGCCGGGCCGGTCGCGACGGTCTGCCGTCGGAAGCGCTGATGCTGTTCGGCATGGGCGATGTGATGACGGCCCGCTCGCTAATCGAGAACAGCGACAATGCCGAACGGGTGCGGATCGAACTGCAGAAATTGAATGCGATGGTCGCCTATGCCGAGGCGCTCACCTGCCGTCGCAGGGCGCTGCTGGCCTATTTCGGAGATCAGCGTGAACAGGGGTGCGACAACTGCGATATCTGCAACGACCCTCCGCAACGCTTCGATGCCTCGGAGTCGGCCAAAAAGGCGCTTTCCTGTGTCTATCGGGTCGGTGAGCGTTTCGGCGCACGGCATGTCATAGACGTGTTGCGCGGAGCGAAAGTCCAGCGGGTGCTCGATTTGCGCCATAACGAGTTGTCCACCTATGGCATTGGCGCCGATCTGTCGGCTGTGGAGTGGGAAAATATCTTTCGCCAGCTGATCCACCTGGGTTATCTGGTGCAGGATTTTACCCGTTACGGTGCGTTGGGACTCTCCCCGGCCGCGCGTCCGGTGCTGAAGGGCGAAACGCAGGTGATTCTCGGCCTGCCCCGCGATGTTGCCAGGACGGAAGAAAAATCACGACGGAAGAGCGGAGCCGGTGAGGGTGTCCACCGCGCGCTGTTTGAGGAGTTGCGGGCGCTGCGCAAACAGATTGCCGATGCGGCCGGAGTGCCGCCGTTTGTGGTCTTTTCCGACGCCACGCTGGTCGAGATGTCCAAGACTCGTCCCGGCGACATGCGGGAACTGCTGTCGATCACCGGTGTCGGCGAACAGAAACTGCGCAAGTACGGAACGGCCTTTCTGGACGCCATCAGAGCGTATTGCCACGGAACCGCCTAGATGGCACGCCGGCTAAGGCGTGCTGCTATCCGGGCGACTCTCGATCGTTTTCGCTCTGTATCGTGGCGCCATGTGGCAGTAGACTGAAATTATTCTGAAAGACAGATCGACAGCAATTTAGTAAACTGGTTTTTTTGAAAATCAAGGAGAACATGATTACATGACACAGACACGCGCAATCGTTATAACCGGCAACGGCACCAACTGTGAGATGGAGGCGGCCCACGCTTGCCGCATGGGAGGTTTCGACGAGGTTGTAATCGCCCATATCGCCGAGATCCTTTCCGGAGAGGTGCGCCTGGACGACTTTCATTTTCTCAACCTGACCGGCGGATTTCTGGACGGAGACGATCTGGGAAGCGCCAAGGCCCAAGCCAACCGTCTGAAAAATGCCGTGGTGGACGGCAGCGGTGAAAAGCTGGTGGAACAGTTTACCCGTTTCATCAGCGCCGGAAAGTTGATCCTGGGGGTCTGCAACGGATTCCAGCTAATGGTCAAGATGGGCATGCTGCCCGCTTTTGACGGCAACTACCTGAATCAGTCGGTTACGCTGACCCATAATGATTGCGGCCGTTTTCAGGACCGTTGGTGCTATCTCAAGGTCGAGGCCGCTTCGCCTTCGGTTTTTACCAAGGGCATTTCCGGGGGGATCTATCTGCCGGTGCGCCACGGCGAGGGGAAATTCGTCTGCGATTCGGATGCGACCCTGGAACGTATCGAGCGGGAACATCTGGCGGTCTTCAAATACTCTGACCCGGAATATGACGCCGCCACGATGGAGTTTCCTGCCAATCCCAACGGTGCTCAGAACGGGATCGCCGGCATTTGTGATCCCAGCGGGCGCCTGATGGGATTGATGCCGCATCCCGAGGCTTTTGTCCATTACACACAGCATCCCCGCTGGACTAGGGAACAGCTGCCGGAAGAGGGTGACGGCCTGATCCTGTATAAAAACGCTGCGGAATACGTGAGGAAAAATCTTGTCTAGTCATAATGAAGTGGAGCCTTTAACTATGAAACTGTCCAGACCCCAGGAAGAATGCGGTGTATTTGGCGTCTACAATCACCCCGAGGCATCCAACCTGACATACCTTGGCCTGTATGCGCTGCAGCATCGTGGGCAGGAGAGCTGTGGCATAGTCTCCTCGGACGGCAGCACACTGCATGCCCACAAGCGCATGGGGCTGGTGGCCGACGTCTTCGGCAACCAGGAGGTGTTCAAGAAGCTGCCCGGCAAGTCGGCCATCGGACATGTGCGCTATTCGACCGCCGGCGCCTCTGTCGAGAAGAACGTCCAGCCGATCATGGTTGACTATTCGCGCGGTTCGATTGCTGTGGCCCACAACGGCAACCTGGTCAATGCCCAGTTGCTCAAGGCGGAACTGGAAGCGTACGGTTCGATCTTCCAGACCACAATGGACACGGAGATCATTATCCACCTGCTGGCGGCTTCCAAGACCAACTCCCTGGTTGATCGTATCGTGGATGCGCTCAAGCGTATCAAGGGCGCCTATTGCCTGCTTTTCTTGACCGAGAGCCGCATGATCGCGGTGCGTGATCCCAACGGTTTCCGTCCGCTCTGCCTCGGCAAACTCGGCAGCGGCTGGGTGGTGGCTTCCGAGAGCTGTGCACTGGACCTGATCGAGGCCGAGTTTGTACGTGAAATCGAGCCGGGCGAGATGATTGTCTGCAATGCGGACGGCAGCATCGAATCGCTGTTTCCATTCAAAAAGGTTGAGCCCACCCCCTGCATTTTCGAGTTTGTCTACTTTGCCCG
>JAURXC010000204.1 GCA_030654645.1 Deltaproteobacteria bacterium
AGGGATTGGAGTAGACGACGATGTCGACGCCCAGCTCGTGGTACGCCGCCAGCCGCTTGCGACACAGGTCGGCGCACTTGGCCAGGAGCCGGTCGCGCACCTCGGGCGGCCCCATCATCAGCAGGTGCATCCATTTTTCCATGCCCATCAACATGGCCGGCATGGTCATGGAGGCGGTCAGATAGGCGCAGACCGGGTATCTGCCCCCTGCTTCGGCCTTGAGAATCCGCAGGCATTTCAGCTCTTCGGCAAAGGCGGGATGAGAGCCGATATCGTCAGGAATCTGCAGCTTGGCGATATCATCATATTTTCTGATGATCATTTCGCCAACGTTGGGGGGGCCGTCCTTGGCATAGATCATCTTGCCGCACCCCAGCAGTTCGGCTTCCTTGCCGACGTAGAAAAGGCTCCAGAGACAGTCGTAGCCGTATTTTGCCCGCATCTTCAGTTGCGCCTCGGCCACATGCTCGCCGCTGGAGTAGTATTCCTCAATGGAAAGGCCCAGCTCTTTCGCTCCCTGGTCCAGCAGGTTGCAGAAAACCGGAATCCGGTCGGCAGGGGTGCCCTTGATGGCGGCGCTCAGCCGTTCCATGCCCGTCATCATTTGCGCACCTCCCTGATCATGTCTGATATCAGCTTGCCTGCCTCAATGCCGTTTTCTGCCCAGGCATCGGCGCCCACGGTCCGGTACAGTTCCGGGTCGAAGCGGTATGGTGCCCCTCCCACGGCGATCCTGATCTGTTTTTCGAGCCCGCGCTCTTTCAGGAGCTGTCGCACCCGGCTGCAGCCGTTCTCCCCCCTTGCCGTGTGAACCATCATGGAAGAAATGGCGATGACCTGGGCATCGCGCGCCAGCGCTTCATCCACGAACCGCTCCGGCGCCACGTTCAGGCCGAGATCGCTTACTTCGATCATCATCGCTTTCAGGCAACCGCTGACTATCCTTTTGCCGAGTCCGTGGAAATCACCCTGTGAGGTGCCAATTACGACCCTGCCGATAATTTCCGGCGCTTTCCGGAATCGGGGAACCATCTCATCGACCACTTCCGAGGCTATCTGGGCGGCCATGAAGTGCTGGGCCAGGCTGACACCCTGATTATCGCTGATCGATTTCATCATCAGCTCGATGGCCGGCACAACGATCCTGAACACCACCTCTTCCGGTGAAATTCCCAGGTCCAGTGCGTCGCGCACTACCATTAGTGCCCTGTCTCTATCGGTGTCCATGATGGCTTCATTATACTGATTCATGACCTGTTCCAGCATGTGTCCCTCCGTCAGCGCCGGTTCGACGGTATCATTTCAGTCACCCGGGCCGCTCTCGCTTATGCTTGCCAGATCATCGGAACTGAACACCTTGTCGATATCCAGAATCATCACGAAGTGGTTGTCCTGTTTCCCCATCCCCTTGATAAAATCGGTATTTAGTTTTGTTCCTATGTGGGGCGCGGCTTCGATCTGGGCAGGTTCCATCTCGTTCACTTCCTGCACCGAATCCGCCAGTGCGCCGAGCAGTATGGTTTCACCCTCCATCTCCACCTCGGTCACAATGATGCAGGTGTTGACGGTCTGTTCGGTTGAGGTCATTCCGAATTTCAGGCGCAGATCGATAACCGGCACCACGCTGCCGCGCAGGTTGATGACGCCCCGCATGAAGTCCGGAGTTTGCGGTACCTTGGTGATACTAGTGTATTCCAGGATTTCCCTGACCTTGGCCACGTCCAGGGCAAATACTTCTTCGTCGAGCTTGAAGGTCAGGTACTGGGTGGTTTCGGTTATGGTTGATATGGACATGGTCGCCTCCTAGAACTTCTCAAACTCATCGTCCAGTTGGTCAGGGCCGGCCTGGCCGAGTTGCAGGTTTATGCCTCCGGCGGGGGCGCGCTTTGCCGCCGGCTGGGCAGCTCCGCTTCTGGCGTGGGCTATCTGTACCTTGCGGGCCGGTTTGTGGGCTGTGGCGGCTGACACCGTGCGCCGTCCGTCATTGCCGATATTGAAGAAGCTGATGCTGTGCTGAAGCTGCTCGGCCTGGCTGGAGAGTTCTTCGGAGGTGGAAGCCATCTCTTCCGAGGCGGAGGCGTTCTGCTGGATGACTTGGTCCAGCTGCTGAATGGCCTTGTTGATCTGTTCGGCTCCGGTATCCTGCTCCTTGCTGGCGGCGCTGATCTCCTGGACCAGCTCGGCGGTCTTCTGGATGTCCGGCACCATTCTGGTCAGCATCTCACCGGCCTGTTCGGCAATAGCCACGCTGCGGGTGGACAGGTTGGAAATCTCGCCGGCGGCCGACTGGCTCCGTTCCGCCAGTTTGCGGACCTCGGAGGCGACCACGGCAAAACCCTTGCCGTGCTCACCGGCCCGGGCCGCTTCAATGGCGGCGTTCAATGCCAGCAGGTTGGTCTGGCGGGCAATTTCTTCGATGATGCTGATCTTGGTGGCGATCTCTTTCATGGCTGCTACCGTTTCAACAACCGCCTTGCCCCCCTCTTTGGCGTCAACGGAACTCTTGATGGAAATTTTCTCGGTCTGCATGGCGTTATCGGTGTTCTGGCGGATGCTGGAAGCCATCTCCTCCATGCTGGAAGAAACCTCTTCGGCGCTGGCAGCCTGTTCGGTGGCCCCCTGGCTCATCTGCTGGGCTGTCGCCGAAAGTTCCAGCGAGCCCGCTGCCACGTTGTCGGAAGCGGTCATGACTTCTCCGACCACCTGCTTGAGTTTCTCCACCATGTTCTTGAGAGATCCCATCAACTGTCCGATCTCATCTTTGCTGGTAACCTCGATCGACACGGTCAGGTCACCTTCTGCCAACGCTTTGGCAACCGCCATGCCGTCATTTACCGGTTTCCTGATGCTGCGCGTGATCAGGATGGCAGCCGTAACGCCGAGGATGAAGGCTACCAGGACGATAGGAATCATTATTCGCAGAGCTTCCTTGATTTCGATCTCAGCCAGTTCCTTGATATGGTCCAGCCGTTTGTACCCTTCCTTGGCAAATTCGGCAGCTATACTTTCCATTTTGTGGGTTTCGTCCTTGAATTCGGCAATGGCGGCGTTGCCCTCGGCCGTCGTCTTGATCTTGCCGTCACGGAGCATACCGTAGACCTTGTTGAAGCCGCCGGCATACACCACAAGATTTTCCTTGATCAACTTGATCTGATCCTTGTCTTTCTGCTCGACAGCTGCTTTTTCCAGGGTTTTGACCCGCTCTTCGACGCTTGCCTTTTCCTCATCCCACTTTTTGTAGTAGCTTTCTACCTTGTCGGCGGAACCGATATTCATGAACACATCCTTCTCGAAACGCCGCAGACCCAGGATATTGGCCCGAGCCCGCCCGGCGTGCTGGGCGATGACCCCGTCGCTGTCCAGATCCTTGACGATCTCCTCGTCGATCATCTTCATGCCCCAGTATCCCGAAGCCGCAACAGCGAGCAGAAGAAACAGCATAATGCCGAACACCAACCCCAATCTGGTACCTATCTTCATGTTATTGAACCATTGCATGGCAGATCCTCCTTTTCATGGTTTGTTAAAGGCGTCCCTGAACTCGATATGCATGAATATTTGAAACCCGCTCAAAGATTTACTCAGTAACTATGAACAGATTTCACGCCAGCTGCAGCCTGTCTGACCGCATGTCGCGGCTTTGCCGGCTTCAAAACATTGCTCATTCCCTTCGGCTCCCTGAATGGCCCGCACCAGTTCGGATTTCTTCATCCTGCTGGCCCTGATGCCGTGCTGTTGCGCGATTGTTTTGATCTGCTCCAGTTTTACAGTTGACATGGGGATATCCTCCTGTTTTTATTTTGATTACAGTCATTGCATGCTGCAGGGAACCTCTTGAAATTTAATAGCTTATCGCAGTATTTAGTGTTGTCAATGGTGCTTTGCAAGCATGTGTGTGGCTTCGGCAACTTTGTAGCCGTGGTGAAGCGGCCGGTCTTTTGGCATCATGTCATGATTCATTGCTATTGTTCCCTCTCCAGCTCCCTGATCCGCTCCTTCAATTCCACCATCCGCAGTTCACGGCCGACGAAGAGCCTGTTGGCACGCTCCAGTTCGGCGTTCTTGGCTGCCAGTTCGGCGGTCCGCTGCTGCACCCGCTGTTCCAGTTCGCTGTTGAGCGTGCGCAAGGCCTCTTCGGCCCTCTTGCGCTCCGAAATATCGCGGAACACCCCCATTATCATCTTCGCTCCGTCCAACATGACCGGCTGTGTTCTGATCTCGATGGGGGTTTCAGAACCGTCGGCGCGCAAAATGGCATGTTCAAACGGGGCACCGGTTTTCCCTTCCGCCGCCTCGTGCGCATGCTCCCGGAACGATTGCTCCGACTCACGGGCGAGCCGCGGCGGATGCAGGGTGGATTGATGCACGCCGACCAGTTCGTCGCGGGTGCGTGCAAACAGGCGGCAGGCGCTTGGGTTGACGTCCCGGATGATCCCGGTGACGATATCCGCGATCAGGAGCGCATCCGGAACCCCCTCAAACAGTGCCCGGTAGCGTGCTTCGTTGTCTTTAATCAGCTCCATCGCTTGTAGGTGCCCGGCGATTTCCTGTTCCAGTCGGGCGGTCCGCTCACTGACGAGTTTCTCCAGATTTCCGCGCAACAGGGCGAGCTCCAGATGGGTTTTCACCCGCGCCAGGAGTTCCTCCCTCTGAAAGGGTTTGGAGATGTAATCAACGGCGCCCAGCCGAAGCCCCTCCAGACGGTCGGCCAGGTCGGTGGCAGCGCTCTGGAAGATGACCGGTATGCCCCTGGTGGCCTCATCAGCCTTCAGGCGGCGGCAGACCTCGAAACCGTCCATGCCGGGCATGCGGATATCCAGCAGGATCAGATCGGGGGGCTGAGCGGCAATGGAGGCCAGTGCCAGCTCTCCGCTGTTGGCCGGTCTGACACTGTATCCTTCCGGCTTGAGAATTTCGGTCAGAACCCGAAGTGATTCAGGTGTGTCATCCACAATCAGTATGGTGCCACGCTCATTCATGAGGAACTCCTTCCCCGTAGTGCTTCCCTGATACCGGTGTAGTCGTAATTGTGCGCCAACTCGCCCAGTGCGGCGGCAAGTTCCGGTGTGACCCGGCCGATTTCTGCGATCGACCGCAGGATACGTTCGCTGTCCAGCAGCAGCAGCGCCTGGTCCAACTCCAGGCGCAGGGCGTCCGGTAGATCGTTCAGCGCAGTGGCGGTGAGTTGCGGATGTACCGTTTTAGTTGTTTCCGCTTCGGCCCGCATGAAACGCACACCCAGAAGGCGTTCCATGCAGTCGAAAATTTGTGCCGGGCGGTAGGGTTTATGCAAGACGGCGTCGAAACCGGTCATGGTCAGCTCGGCATCTTCCTCCCTGAAGGTGGAGGCGGTAACGGCGGCAATTTTCACCGCATCCCCGCCGGGCAGGGAACGGATGCGTCGGGTGGCTTCCACCCCGTCCATCACCGGCATGCGCCGGTCCATCCAGATGAAGTGCGGCTGCCATATGCTAAACTGTTTCACCGCTCCGGCGCCGTTTTCTGCCAGCCTGGTCTGGAAACCGGCCTTTTGCAGCAGCCCCATGAGGAGTATCCGGTTGTCCTGCTGGTCTTCCACCACCAGCACCCGCCAGGCAGGCTGCCCCGGTTCCATGCCGGTGACATCCCCCTGTTCCGCGGAAATTCGCGGGATCTCTTCCGGGCTCGCCAACCGCACGACCACATCAACTCTAAAGACGCTTCCCTTTCCTGCGCTACTGGTGACGGAAATGCTGCCTCCCATCAGTTCGGCAAACTGACGGGTGATGGCAAGCCCCAGGCCGGTACCCTGTTGTCTCTCTTGCGGACCCACCTGCACGAATGGCTGGAACAGTTTGACCTGATCCTCCGGAGCGATGCCGCAGCCGGTATCCTCCACTTCCATGATCAGGTGAGTGACGTGGTTTTGTTTCACTTCCAGCTGCACGGTAACCCTCCCCTGATCGGTAGCCTTGATGGCGTTGGAGATCAGGTTGATGAGAATCTGCCGCAGCTTGGTCTCGTCGCCAACGACATAGCGCGGAAATTCCGAAGACTGGTAGAGCTGCAGGAGCAGGCCCTTGTTCGTGGCGCGAACGCTCAAAAGGTCAATGACATCGAGCAGCATTATGCCCAGGTCGAACGGTTTGAGTTCCAGCTCGATGCGGCCGGACTCGATCTTGGCGATGTCGAGCACATCATTGATCAAGCCGAGCAGGTGATCGCCGCTCTTCTTGATGATGCCCAGGGTCTCCTGCCGGCTCCCGGAGATAGCCGGGTCGCGCTGCAGGATATCGGAAAAGCCGATGATGGCGTTGAGTGGCGTGCGCAGCTCGTGGGACATGTTGGACAGAAAGACGCTCTTGGCGCGGTTTGCGGCTTCTGCCGCGTCCTTGGCCAACGACAGTTCGGAGGTCCGCTCGGCGACGCGCTGTTCGAGCTCATCGTTCATTTTTTTCAGTTCGGCCGCTTGAAGCTGAAGCGCCTCTTCGTCCCGCTTGCGGTCGCTGATATCCTGCACCGTCACGGCCAGCCCGTTGCCGGAGCGCACCAGCCTTCTTCTTGCCCACTCGACCTGCATCGCGCTCTCGCGCGGCGTTCTTGACTCATCCTCATGGAAGCCTGTTGCCATCGCGCCACGGAAAATATTCATCACATCATCGAAATACGCTTCAGGGTATACGTCCGAGAGTTTCATCCTCAGGAGCTGCGTTTGCTGGATGCCGTAGAACGCCGCGCCACGCTCGTTGCAATCGACCAGCACGAAGTCAGCGATGGCGCCGCTCTTGTCACAGAGCGCCTCATACATATAAAAGCCTTCGTTCCCGCCTTCCGTGGCAATGCGATAGGCCTTGCGCACCTCCTCCTCCTGATGCTTTTTCCTGACAAGGCGTGTAGACATTCCAGCAGCCGTAAACGCAAACAGGAACAGGATAACGCTTCCAGAAATCGCCACGTTCCTGTCTGTCGCCCAGGCGTTCTGGTACGGCGCAAAATATTCCTGTTGGGAGAGCCCCACCATGGCAACCAGCGGATACTCTTCCAGCGTTTTCCAGGCGACATACCGAGACAGCCTGTCGCCAAACCACTGCTCTCCGCCGAGATATGTGGCGCCTTCCGGTGTGTTGAACAGGGGAACGGCTCGGAGCGCGGCAGGAGTTGAATCGTGGGTTTCCCCGCCGATTGCTGCCGAACGCAGGATCCCGTCCAGACCTGCAACCATCAGCACACCCGAACTGCCAGGGAATGAGCCGGCATAGAAGGAGGTAAGGTAATGGGGGTCAAAGCCGGTCAGCGCGACCCCGTCAAATTCCCCGTGCGGCGTGTTCAACCTGCGCGAAAACGGGATGGCGGGCTTGCCCGTTGTTCGCGACAGCAGCGGCTTCCCTACCAGCAGCGCTTTCGAGTCGTCGTTTTTGTGATAGATATAAAATTCCCTGTCGGTAAACGAGACGTTCTGCAGTTTGCCAAGGGTAGCTGTTACCGGCATCCCTTCCCGGTTTACGACCAGCACATTGTTGATATGGGGGTTGCGAAAGAGCCCCCCCTTGGATAACTCCTTCAGATTGATATTCCCGCGCGACTGTTCCCAGCTGTACTGCAATTGCAGCGTGATCTGATTCGCCTGTTCGATAACCTGGGCGAGATAGTGCGCATAGTCGTTGCACAGGGCAGTGGCTTCAGCGAGCACCTTCTTCTCGCAGGCCCGCTTCTCCGCATCGATCTTCGAGATGGTCCAATACCAGAGTCCCGCCGCCAGAATAAGGCACAGCAGAGGCCAGGCAAGAATCAGCAGAATGCCGCTCCTGAATAACCCATGGCTGAAGATTGTGCGCCTGGTATGATTGAGCAAGCCATTATTGGACATGGCAGTTACTCTGCTCCCGTTGTTTTTGACTCTGACGAAGTAGAACTATTTCACTCCCCATATTTTTCTGTATCTCTTCCGGTAACCGTTATCTGGGTCGTACTCGTTGTGCCGGCCGCCGTCGAATCTGATATTGGCAGGTGTCACCAGGTGAACCGGGGCTGAATAGCCGCTATCCTTCTGTCCTGCAAAGGCGCGGTTGAGTTCGTCGATGGCCTGCCAGCCGTGAAGTCTCAACGGCTCGGCCACCGTCCCGATCTGGTAGCGGTTTCTGCGAATCCGCTCGAAGGCCGACACGCTGCCATCACCCGCGGATATGCTCCTTGGATGGCCGTTGCCGGGGATCGCGGCGGCTATAAAGGTCGGGGGCATGGCGTCAAGCCAGAGATCATTGACGGCCAGTGAATATGTCCATTTTTTGCCAAAGCGCTGCAGCAGCCAAGCTGTGCGTTGCGGCATGGCTGTCGCGGTATCCTTCAGAGGGGTAGTGTCAACCATCAGCACTCTGCAGCCCGCGCACTGGCGAAAAATGTCGAGCATGGCGTTTGTCTTTACGTTGGCGATTGCGTAGATGGGATCGTTGAAGAGGATCACTCCCGCCTTGCCATTGGAGTCGGCCACGGCATACATGGCGGCGGCCTTGCCGACATCTTTCGGTTCAGTGGCAAGATTGGTGAAGATCGGCAGATCAGGGTCAGGGCCCGGTTTTCCAAGGGCATGCCAGCCTACTATCTTGATACCCTTGGCCGCTATTCCCCTGATCACATCCGCCTGCTCCATGGCGTCGATAGTGCCGAGTATGATGCCATCCGGTTTGAGGCTGGCCGCCTGCAGCAAGGCATTCCTTCTGCCTGACGCGGTGCCTTGACCGTCGATCAGGCGGAAATGCCAGCCAATGACTTTTGCCGCCTCCGCGGCGCCCTGGCCGACACCGCGGGCCCCGCCATTGTCCTGTCCGGCGGAGACATAAATGACGGATTTGTTGCGTTGGGCGGACGGCCCGGTGGTTGGCCCGTCCCAGGGAGGATTGGGCCTGGAAACAAGGGTGGTGTAGCGCTTCGCCTCGGCAACGAATGAATCATGCGCAACCGCAGGGCTGCATAGCAGTGTGACTGCAACCAGGGCTATCCCCAGTGAAAGTTGCTTGTTTCCCATCGTTTTCCCCTTGTCTCCGTAATCATCCGGGTCAACGTCGCTGGCGGGCCACCTGTCACTGAGCTTTAGCGCCTTAGTTTCCCGCGTTCTCCAGCTCCCTGATCCGCTTCTTAAGTTCCACCATCCGCAGTTCACGGCCGACGAAGATCCGGTTCATCTTGTACAGTTCCTTATTCTTCTCCTCCAGTTCGTTTGTTCTCTGTTTCACGCGCTGTTCCAGCTTTTCATTGAGTTTTTCCAGCGCATCCTGGGCGTTCTGGCGTTTTTCAATCTCCTCTTCCAGCAAGAGCGCCTTTTCCTGGAGGTTCTCCTGCGCCATCTGTCGTTCGGCCACCTCCTGCTCAAGCTCGACCGCCTGGAGATGCAGCTCCTCCTCGGCACGTTTGCGCTCGGTGATATCGTGACCGATGGCGAGTACGCCGGTCACTTCGCCATGATCGTCGTGCTCGGCGATCATGCGTATCTGATGAACAAGCGGTTCCTCGCTGGGGATGAACAGTGTTAACTCGATTGCACCGTTCCCGCCGCTGGCTAGGGCAGCGTCCAGGGCTTGCGCGTAGGCTTCATAGCTCCCGTCGGGATTGATTTCCCGGACACGCTTGCCGATCATATCTGCTGCGGCAGCGCCCAGGGTTTTTTCCAGCACCGGGTTGACGTACACGGTCCGTCCTTGCCGATCGTAACGGACGATGTTGTCTGGCAAACTATTCGCCAGCGTGCGGAATTCATGCTCACGTAGATGTAACTGCCGGTTGATCTGCCGCAGCTCCTCGGTGCGCTCCTCCACCCGCTTTTCGAGCTCCTCGTTCGACTTGCGGAGTTCCAGTTCCAGGCGCCTGAACTCCGTAACGTCGCGCATGATAACTACCGCGCCGAGTTTTTTGCCGGCCTCGTCCAGTATCACACTGCCGTTGGCGAGGATGAATCGGATCGGATGCCCTTTCGTCTTGATCGCCATCCCCGCATCCCTGACGCTTTCCCCCCTGAAGGCACGGGCAAGCGGTATCTCGTCCGTCGGCAGCGGGGTGATTCCGTCCGCGCGAAACAGGTCGTAGTGTTGCGACCATTCAGAGGGGGGAAGCCTCAGAGGGTCCATCCCATGCCAATCCCTGGCCGAACGGTTGAACAGCGTCAGGATTCCGTTTGCATCGCAGGCAACAACGCCGTCCGCCATGCTCTCAAGCAGGCAATGACTGAATTCTTTCTCTCCTGTCAAGGCCTGTTCCGCCTGTTTCAGGGCGGCGATTACGTATTGATCGCTTTCGGGTGCCATAACTTTTTCCCTTTGCGGTTTTCATGTGAAACACGTGCTCTCGGCATTACGGAGTTACTCCTTGCCCTCCAACTCCCTGATTTGCTCCTTCAGCTCTATCATCCGCAACTCACGGCCGACGAAGAGCCGGTTTAACTTGTGCAACTCCTCATTTGTCTGCTCCAGTTCGGCGGTTCTCTCCCGAACCCGCTGTTCGAGCTCTTCGTTGAGTCTGCGAATCTCCTCCTCGATCTGCTTGCGCTCCGAGATATCGCTCCAGATGGTAAGCGCGCTCGCCACCGTGCCTTCCGCATCAAATTCCGGCACTACCCGCACATACCAGCAGACCGGTTTGCCGTCTTTGACCCAGGAGAGGTCAATCTTGGTGACGGCGCCGAACTCCATCGCCAGCATCAGCTTTTCCGAAAAATGCTCGGCCATGGGCGCCAGCTCTGTCGAGAGTTCCACCGGTTTCTTGCCCAGCACCTGCTCCGCCGTGAGGTGGTTGACCCTTTCAAATTCCGGGTTCACGTAGATGCGCCTTCCTTCCCGGTCATAGCGCACGATGACATCGGGAGAGTTTTCCACCACGGCGCGAAAGGCCTGCTCGCTGGCGTGGAGCTGCAGGTTCGCTTTTCTGGTTTCGGTTATATCGGCAACGGCGGCGATTGACCCGGCGTACTCCCCGGCTTCGTCAAGTATCGGCCCGGTTTCGAGCCTGGTATAAATCCGTTCCCCGTTCTTTCTGATAAACTCGAAATCGTGCCGCTCTTTTACCCCTTGCTTGCGCCGTTCGATATTGCGTTCGGCAATTTGCCGCCCCTGCTCATCCATGAAGCTGTAAAGGCGCCTGCCGATCATTTCATCGGCCGTGTAACCCAGAATCTCGGCCATGCGCGGATTGACGAAGGTGGTGACCGCCTCCGTATCGATGACCCAGATTCCCTCTTGAATCGTAACAAGCAACCGCCGGTAATTTTCCTCGCTCTTCTGCAAGCGTTCACGTTCAGCGAGAATCTGCCGTTCCGTTGACAGAAGTTTTGCCGAGGCTTCGTTCAGGGATTCCCCCAGTTCAGAAATTTCCAGGGACTGGCCGGTGACGGAGATCTGCGCTCCCTTATGCTCGTCAAGCTGTTTGGAAAAAGCGGTCAGTTTTTCGATAGACCTCGCTATCGGGCGCAAGAGCAGAACAATCAGAAAGGAGCTGCAGGCGACCCAGGCCATGGCCAGGAACAGGCTCTTCCGCCAGGTTCCGGTATGCGCTTCCCGGATGGCCGACAGGCTGAATTCCGCCTTGAGCCAGCCGAGCAGGTTTCCTGCCATGACAGGCTGCCAGATGACCAGCAGGCCGGTTTCCTGGATGATCACCGCCGAGCCGGATCCGGGCGGGGTGAGGCGGGCCAGTCCGGTTCTTGCAAGTGGCAGTTCACCGGGGTTGCGCACGACATCCCAGACCAGAGCGCCGTCCGGTTCGCATACCTGGAGCCGCCGGATGTCGGGTGATTCCGCCGCTTTGACCAGGAACGATTCCAGTTCGGCATAGTCCTGGACCAACAGGTGGCGGGCGCAGCTTTCGGCAAAGTTCCCGGCCATGATTGAAGCGTCCGCGCGCTTGGCAGCCAGAAGGCCTGCTGTCTGATTCCTGGCGGTGATCCAGCCGGAGATTACGCCGGTGATAAGCAGGATGCACGAGACGATCAGGATAATTTGCGCATGTAGTCGTTGCGGCAGGAATGACATGCTATTTTCCCCAATTGGAGAGACCCACGATATCGATCTCTTCCAGAATCCGGTAATCGCGATCATAGTCTGCCGCTACCGGGGCATCCATGCGAAGTGCCCTGAACAGCTCGCTTCCTCCGCTGGCCGCCGCAATGGCCAGTGATGCGTTCTTCACCGCCTCCTGTGCCGCCCGGGGCACGCGCGGGTGGGCGCTGAGCGGATGGGGAGCGATTGCCGGCGTCACCAGGATTTCGCGCAGCTGTTTGCGGGTATCTTCTGACTCTCTCGCCAGTTCAGGAATGAACACCGCTCCGGCATCGCTCTTGCCAAGAAGAACATTAATGATCACGTTTCGGGTTGAACCGGCGTATTCCCTTGTAAATGACATTTTAATCTTATGCTCTCCCAACAGGTGCTGGACAAAGACGCTGCAGAGATTCTTGTTGCCGACAAAGGAAATGGTTCTTCCGGACAGATCATCAATGTTCTTGAACGGGGCTTCCTTGCGCACGAAGAGACCGACCGCGATGTCCTTGCCGCCGCGCACCAGCGGCACGTAACCGTTGGTTTTGCGGGCCACCACGGTCTGGATCGGTGAAGAGAAGATGAAATCGGGTGTGCCGCTCCAGATGTCACGTTCGAATTCGGCCATTTTTTCGTACATCTTGAGGCGGAATTCAAGGCCGGTTTTACTAGAGAGGCGTTCCACAAAAGGGGTCCACTGCTTGTGCAGGGTTACTGGTGGGGCCGAGGGGATAACGGCAATGGTGTAGGCTTTTTCCATTGCGGCGGAAACCGGCGTGTTTGTAGCTAATGCAAACATAACCGGCAACAGACAGCCAAGCAGTAATACTTTCAAATTCCGCATATCCGGAGTCCCCCTTTCCTCGAAAACCGCGTCTGGCTACCATTGCCGCATTCGGCATTTGTGGTTATGCGGCGTGTGTCGTTATGTTACGGGCATCAAGGCTGAGTTCGACTTCGGTGGATTGCCCGAAAACACTTATTTCAAGGCCAAAGCCGTGGGTATGTCCGGTGCGCCCAGGGCGGTATCCAGCCCGGCAATGACCGCCTCCAGCGACTGTGCATAACCGTCAAGCGTCGTTTCAAAGAGGTCGGACTGATTGCCGGATATGGCAATTTCGAGCTGCTGGGCCGCGACGGAAAGATCGCTGGCCCCCAGGATGCCGGCCACTGATTTCATGTTGTGGGCCATTCTGCCGGCGGTCTCCAGATCTCCCGCTGCAAGTAGTCGGTCGATCTCCCCTGCTTCATCCCGCCTGGTCCGCCTGAATTTCTGCAGCATTTCCAAATACAGGGAACACTTGTCGTTGCACATTCGCAGCCCGGAGCGGATGTCGATACCCGGGAGACAGGCGGGCAGGGATACTTCGTTATCCGCAGACGATTCCGGGCTGGAAGTCTGCTTGTCCTGCCGCTTGTTCCGCTGTGGGGGAACCCATCTGACTAGTAGCTGTCTCAGCTCCTCCGGGTCGATCGGCTTCGAAATGTAGTCGTTCATGCCCGCATCCAGGCAGCGTTGGCGATCCTGTGCCATGGCGTGGGCGGTGACGGCAATCACCGGCAGTTGGCCGAATCCCGGCATGCCTCGTATTCGACGGGTTGTCTCCAGGCCGTCCATTACCGGCATCTGCACATCCATGATCACGATATCGAATGTTTCGGAGGCAAGTATTTGCAGCGCCTGTTTTCCATGAATCGCCAGGCTCACCGAAAGTCCGGCCGATTCGAGAAGTTCGGTGGCAACCTGCTGATTGAACTCGTTATCCTCCACCAGCAGCGCCCGCGCTCCCCGGATTGCGGCCAGGTCTGCCAGTGTTTGACCGCTGGCCGGGCTTGATGCGGAAGTTAGCGAGTCCTTGCCGAGCGCGTTCATGATGCTGTCGAACAGCACCGAAAGGTTGACCGGCTTGCAGAGATATCCGTCCAGGCCGTTTAGCCGTGCCTGCTCCTCGGCTTTTTGGCTGCTGTAGGCCGTGGCCAGGATTATCTTAGGTTGCTGTATGCCCGGATCGTTCCTGATCATGCGTGCCGCCTCGAACCCGTCAACCTCCGGCATGACCCAGTCCATGATCACCAGGTCAAAGGGTTTGCCGGAAGAGGCGTTTTCCAGTTCGGCAATTCCCTGTCCGGCGTTTTCCGCCGTGGTTACGCTGAAGCTGAGTGACGAGAGCTGTTCGGCAAATATTTCGCGGGAATGCAGACTGTCATCGATCACCAGCACCTTCATGCCGCGCACATCAGGTCCGGGAGTGACCAGACGTTGGGGCAGCAGCTTTCCTACCATGAAATCGATCTCAAAGCTGAACTCGCTCCCCCGACCCGGTTCGCTTACCACCTGGATGCTGCCGCCCATCATCCTGACCAGCTGGCGGCAAATGGCAAGACCCAGGCCGGTTCCGCCGTATTTTCGATTTATGCTGGCATCTGCCTGTGTGAACGGCTGGAACAGTCTGGAGATTTCTTCCCGTGTCATGCCGATTCCGGTGTCACGTACACTGAAGCGAATGGATACCAGCTGCTCCCGCCTCTTGATCTGGAGAACCGAAAGCAGGATCTCACCCGATTCCGTGAATTTTACGGCATTACTTACCATGTTGAGCAGGATCTGCCCCAACCGTGTGGCGTCTCCGATCAGGGACGGGGGCAATTCGGATGATACTTCGATCAGGAATTCGAGTTTTTTCTCCTGCAAACGGGGTGATACGACGGCGACCAGTTTTTCCAGCATCTCCTCGATCAGAAAATCGGCCTTTTCCATATCAAGCCGTCCGGCCTCGATTTTGGAGAAGTCAAGGATGTCGTTGATGATGCCCAGCAGCGAGTCCGCGGCAAATCCGACTTTGCGCAGATATTCCCGCTGTTTCGGGGTCAGATCGGTTTGAAGTGCCAGGCGCGACATGCCCACGATGGCATTCATCGGGGTGCGTATCTCGTGACTCATGTTGGCCAGGAAATTCCCCTTGGCCGCATTTGCCGCATCGGCCGCATCACGGGCCTGTTCCAGCAGCATGTTGGCGGTTTCCAGTTCTGCCGTGCGCTCAATCACCCGCTGCTCAAGTTCTTCGTTCAGCCTGTGTGTCTCGTCGATCATCACTTCCAGGCGGCGCGCCATGCTGTTGAACGAATCACCCAGAAGACCTATTTCATCGTTCTTGTCGTCCGAGACCTGGACCGTCAGGTCACCGCCGGCGATGGAGCGGGCTGCCAGGGTCAGCTTGTGCAGCCGTCGGGTCAACAGACTGCCGATGAAATAGCCGGCCAGCAACAACAAGGCCAGGCCGGCTACGGAGTACAATATGCTCGCTTTCAGAACCCGCGCATGCTCTTTGTCGATGACCGAGTGGGAAAAGCGGATCGCGATGCTGCCGATTTCACCCGCTTCGTTGACAATCATCCTGTGTTGCCACCCGTTTCCACCGGTCAGCGGCAGGCCGCCGATCTGCATTCCCAACTCCGAGGGTTCGGTGCTGGAGACCACCACTCCGCGGTAGTCCGCCGCCCTGATGTGCAGGATGTCAGGATCCTTGCGCAGCTTGTCCAGGTACAGCTGCAGTACTTCGTATTCTCCGTTCAGAAGGGCGCTGCGGCTGATGTCTTCCAGAAAGGATGCAAACACCTCTTCCTTGGTAGCCAGTTGGTATTCTGCCATGGCGTGGGACATGGCGATATTCTGGCGGATCACGATCGCGAGCAGCACACCGGCAATCAGCGCTATGATCAGCGCTATGCGGTATTTGAGGGAGGGGAGCAGGGTCATCTGACCGAGTAGGTTTTCATCAGGGAGCGTACAACCTCATACTCCCTGTCGCTTGCCTTGCGAAACGGTTTTTCCTTTGTATCGACGAACATTGCCCGCAGGTCCGGTTTGACGCCGGCCAGATCGGTGGTGGTCAGCACCTTGAGCATCGTGTCGCGACCTTTTTTCGGCAGGCTTTTTTTGACAACAAACAGCGGTGTGGGGATTGCCGGGGATTCATGGATCAGTCTGAAAGTAGTCTTCAACTGCATTTCCGCCAGGCGGACACCGGCCGGTGAAACGCCGCAGGCAGCCACCGTTCCGATCATCAACTGTTGCAGGCAGGCCTGGTGCGAGGCCAGGTAGACCAGTTTTACATCCTTGTCGGGGGTGATCCCCGCCTTTTTCAGTGAAAGACGGTTCAGGAAGCTGACGGCGGCAACCTTGGGTGGCATGCCGATGCTTTTTCCGCGAAGATCCTGAAGGTTACGCAAGCTGCTGTCATGTTTTACCACGATATGGCTGGTGAGAATGTCGTTGCGGGCCGCCAGCGGCAGGTATCCGCCTGGCCCGGAAACATCCACGTAATCGAAGGGTTGAACAAAAGCGATGTCGAAGGAGTGGTTTTTCAGCTCGTCGGCGAACTTTTCAAAGGAGGGAGCGGTCCTGAGCTTGACCGGTCTGCCAAGGGATCGGGATAGTTCGGCGGCCAATGGCGCGAAGATACCTTCTACGTTGGCGGTCGGTACGAAGGGAAAAACTCCCATGATGTAGGGGGTGTCGGCAGTTGTGACCGGTTCTGCTCCTGCGGGGCCGGCGGCGAGCATGGCCAGACAGAGCATTATATGGATCAGTGGCGATTTCATGACATTCCTTTCCATTTTTTGCAGTTATGGCGATATGCAACAGAAGTATTGTAACGAACTTTTGATGTTTGTCCATAAAGTGGCAATTCCATTGGCATCGCGCTTAAAATAATCACACACGGGAAGCTGAGCTGATAACATGACTGCCGGGGTAGTTGTCAGATGTTTGCCTTTAGTGCACATAATCTAGGCATAATTGATGGGTTATTGGCTGGAATGCTTGTAACATGCAGTAAATACGGTGTGGTAATAGTTGGCATGCGATGTGCTATCAAAAATGCAGGTTATAAAGCATTACCGCTAATGCATGGCAAGGGCGCCACCATCGGAAAGATGGTGCGCCCTTTTTGTTTCAGGAAAGGAATACGGATCATGAAGATAGCATTTTCATCATCAATCGGCGAAACCATCAACCAGCATTTCGGCCAGTGTCAAAGTTTTCACATCTGGAATGTCGGGCCGAATGAGGCCGGTTTTCTGGAGGTGGTCAGCGTGGGCGAGCATGGCGTTGACGAGGAGGATCGGATCTCTGCGAGGGCACAGCTGCTCTCCGACTGTGCCATCGTTTATACGATGCAGATCGGTGGCCCGGCGGCGGCCAAGCTGGTGGCCCAGAAAATCCATCCGATGAAGACCAATTGTGAAGTAGGATTAAAAGAGACGGTTGAGAAACTCCAGGAGGTCCTGAGAGGTAACCCTCCTCCCTGGATCAGGAAGGCGATGAACAAGGGGCATGCGCCGGCTTTTGACGAGGATTGATCAGCGCCAGAAAGCCCGCTTTATCCAGAAAATGCCGAGGGCGACTGTGTCGCCCCGCAAACTCATAAAACTAAAGGAGATTTTACCATGGCTTACATCACCGGATTGACGCGCGACAAACAGGAGTGGACCCCGGAGTTTATAAACAGCATTGATGAAGAGACCTGTATCGGCTGCGGCCGCTGCTTCAAGGTCTGCGCCCATGATGTTCTGGCTTTTGAAGAGTTGGATGGGGATGACTCCGCCAAGATGTACATGCGGGTAGCTACTCCCGGCAACTGCATCGGTTGCCAGGCCTGCGCGCGGACCTGCTCGAAGAAGTGCTTCAGTTTTGCGCCGGTTTTGATGTGATTGATGGGGGCCGGGGCCGGGGTTTTCGTTAATACCCCGTCCCCGGTTCAGGTTAGGGGGCATATCATGTTGATAGCAGTCGCATCAAAGGACGGCAGAGAGATCAACCAACACTTCGGGCATGCCGAGCGTTTCTTGATTTACGACGTGGAACAGGGCAGCGCCAGGCTGGTTGATGAAAGAAAAGTCGAGCGCTACTGCAGTTTTGATCCTGAACACCCGTTGCGCATGCACCTGTTGAAAAGCATTGCCACCGCGCTGTCGGGTTGCCGGGCCGTGGTCACGGCCCAGATGGGCGAGCATCCCAAGAGCGAGCTCGAACAGATGGGAATCGAACCATTTGTGGCCAGCGGACCGATCAGGACTACCTTGGTGGAGTTGGCCAAAATTCTGTAGAGACTCGTAAATATTGGATCTCTACGTCACAAAGAGGTGATGCCCGTCATGCACAACGGTTCATTCAATAACTGCAACCTGCCGCCATGGGTGATCGCCTCGCACCATTTCAACGAGAATCCGCAACCGTTGGAGATCCAGGGCGTCAAGGACGGCAACCGTTTCCTCTTTGACAGGCTTGCCTCTATCGATAACCAGGAAGAGCGCGCAGTGGTCTTCAACGATTTCATGTCGGTCAAGTTCCAGCTGCATCATTGGCAGGGACAGACCGACACCGCCAGGAAGAGTCTCAAGAACAGTTATCTGCGCTTTCTGCGTGGCTGGATGATGGACTCCAATTCGATCGAAGGGGCGGTGCTGAAGCGTTGGGTGGAAAGTCGCATCGGAATCATGCCCAACTTCCATAAAAGCCGTATTACCGGCATTCAGAGTGATGCGTATTTCGATTTTTCGGTGGATGTGATGAAAGGCAGCGCGCGAACCAACGCGATCCAGTCCCAGTTGGACATTCTCTACGAATACTGCCAGTTCGAGCTGTCGCGAAGATATCCTGATACAAAACTGATTGCTCTTTATCGCGGCACCAACGACGCAAGCGAGCACGACATCATTCAACAGACCGGCAAGCGGGAACAGATCGTCAGGCTGAACAACCTGGTGTCATTTACATCGGATGAAGAGCGGGCCTGGGAGTTCGGTTCCACGGTCTGGAAGGTGAGCGTGCCACTCTGCAAGGTCTTCTTTTACAACGACCTGCTGCCCGGCAGCATCATGAAGGGCGAGGGGGAGTATCTGGTGATCGGCGGAGAGTACCGGGTGCGCAATGTTATGTGCACGGTATGAAAAAAGCCCGGCCTGAGCCGGGCTTTGATGGGATAAACGTGATGTTGATCGCTTAGATCAGGCCGTGGGCAACCATTGCGTTGGCTACCTTGATAAATCCGCAGATATTTGCGCCGAGAACGTAGTTGCCCGGTGCTCCGTACTCGTCGGCGGTTTCAAAGCAGTTGCTGTGGATGTTGATCATGATGTCTTCCAGTTTTTTCTCGGTGAACTCGAAGGACCATGAATCACGTCCGGCATTCTGCTGCATTTCGAGGGCTGAAGTGGCCACTCCGCCGGCATTGGCTGCTTTGCCGGGGCCGTAGGCGATCTTGGCGTCCAGGAATACCTTGACTCCTTCGGGAGTGGTCGGCATGTTGGCGCCCTCACCGACGGCGATGCAGCCGTTTTTGACAAGAGTCGCGGCATCCTTGCCGTTGATTTCATTTTGGGTTGCGGAGGGCATTGCCACCTGGCAGGGGATGTCCCAGATGTTGCCGTTCGGGATGTATTTCGCGTCTTTATGTTTGGCGATGTAATCGGAAATGCGACGGCGTTCGACCTCTTTCAACTGCTTGATCAGATCGAGATCCAGGCCTTTCTCGTGGTAGATCACTCCGTTTGAGTCTGAACAGGCCACGCACTTGCCGCCCAGCTGATGAATCTTCTCGATGGTGTAGATGGCCACGTTCCCGGAGCCCGATACCAGGCAGGTTTTGCCGTCGAAGCTGTCCTTGCGTGCTTTCAGCATTTCGTTGACAAAGAAGGTGGCGCCGTAACCAGTGGCTTCGGTGCGAACCAGTGAACCGCCCCAGGTAAGGCCTTTTCCGGTAAGCACGCCCGGCTCATATCGGTTGGTAATGCGCTTGTACTGCCCGAACATGTAGCCGATCTCGCGGCCACCTACGCCGATGTCGCCGGCCGGGACGTCGGTGTGCTCGCCCAGATGGCGATACAGCTCGGTCATGAAGCTCTGGCAGAAGCGCATGACTTCGTCATCGGACTTGCCCTTGGGGTCGAAGTCTGAACCGCCTTTGCCGCCGCCGATCGGCAGGCCGGTCAGTGAGTTCTTGAAGATCTGCTCGAAGCCGAGGAATTTGATGATGCCGAGATAGACCGAAGGGTGGAAACGGAGGCCACCTTTGTATGGTCCGAGAGAGCTGTTGAACTCGACCCGGAAGCCG
>JAURXC010000215.1 GCA_030654645.1 Deltaproteobacteria bacterium
TGGGAGATATCGGGAGGTATCCCATGAATTTGCGAGAACTAAGAGAACTGTCCGGAATGAACCAGGAGACGCTTGGAGAGCTCGCCGGTGTTACACGACAGACCATCGCCGCCTGGGAACGAGACGACCGCGAGCCTTCCATGCAACAGGTTGTGAAACTGTGCCGGATTCTGAACGTGCCGCTTGACGTTATGCTCGGCATGTCTGAAGCAGCCGAGCAGGTGTTGCTGTTCCGCGCCGATGCGGCCGATACTCTGTCACCGGCACTAAAGCAGTTATTGACAAGAAAGGCGTTCGACTACGGCGAGATAGAGCGGTTGGCCGGAACTCTGCCCAATCTGCCCGGTTCACGTCCCATGGCTACCTTTGACGAACATATCGTCGAGCAGGTTGCTAACGAAGTGCGCGATTGGCTGGGAGTTGAAGACGCCCCGCTGGGTGATGTGTTGTCGCTTTTGGAGGGCAAGGGACTTAAAATCTTCCTGCACAGGCTTCCCAATTCCGTCTCCGGTTTTTCGGCCTACACCGATGAGGTGGGCGGGGCGATTTTCGTCAACGCAGATCATCGCACGGAACGGCAATATTTTACGGCACTGCATGAACTCTCCCATCTCATCTTTCACCGCAAGGAGTACCAATCACCTGCGTCAACATCTGCTAAGGTTGGCAAGTCTGATCCTCGGGAACAAGCGGCCAATTTTCTGGCCGGTGCGGTACTCTTGCCGCGCACCATAATGGAGGCGGAACTCCACCCCTACCGTAACCGCTGGCTGCCGTTTTCCCTGTTAGCCGATATCAAGCAACGCTACTCGGTCAGCATGCGAACGATTTTGGTTCGGGCCGGGCAACTGGGTATCATCTCCTCCCGGCAGTCATTCCAGCAGATTGCCAAGATTAACGCAAAGTACGGCAAGGAAGATGAACCGGTTGACCTGAAACGCCCAGAATCGCTTCGTCGCTTGAACCGGCTGGTGTATCAGGCGTTGATTGAAGAAAAGATCACGACGTCCAAGGCTGCTGAAGTACTTGGCGAGCCGGTATATTCGGTCAAGGAAGAACTTGGCAGATGGCTTTCGGAGGAAATCGGGTGATCCTTCTGGCCGACACCAGTATCCTGATCGACTTGGAGCATGTGGGCAGCATCGGCGTGCTCCCCAAGTTGGCTCCCTGCGAGATCCTGGATGTCGTTCTGGCAGAGTGCGAGAATGAAAAACAACCCCACATTATTCAACACATTGAGGATGCCGGTATAACCGTTATCGAAACCAGCCGGGAGTTGGCTTTTAGAGCGAACACCCTGCGTCGCGGTGGAGTAAGCACCAACGACATGATGACCGTTTGTTATGCCCGCGACCATGAACGGATTGTTTTGACCGGTGACAGACCGATGCGGGAACGCTGTGCCGAGTTGGAGGTTAAATTTCGGGGCAGTTTCTGGGTCACGGAAGAGGCGTATCGCAGACAATTGCTAAAACCGTCGATACTTCTGCATTGGCTGGACGTCTGGCCAACCGTTGGAAGAAGGCTTCCGGCGGAAGAGCTTGCCAAGCTACGGTTAATGCTGACTTCCACTACGTAATACTCACTCAAAGCCCGGCACTACGTCGGGCTTTTTTCGTTGACGCCTCCGTAACCAACGTCTAAAAAGGTAATCATGGACCTACTCAAAAATCTCAACCCGCCCCAGAAAGAGGCCGTGCTGCATGGCGAGGGGCCGCTCCTGATCCTGGCCGGGGCCGGCTCCGGCAAGACCCGCGTCATCACCAACCGCATCGCCCACCTGATCCGCGAGCGGGGGGTGCGCCCCTGGAACATCCTGGCGGTGACCTTTACCAACAAGGCCGCCCGCGAGATGGCCGAACGGGTACAGCGCCTGCTGGGGGGGGGCGATACGCCGCTGATATCAACCTTTCACGCCGCCTGCGGCCGTATCCTGCGCCGCGATATCCATCAGCTGGGCTTCCAGTCCTCCTTTGCAATTTACGACGACCGCGACAGCGACCGGCTGCTTAAGGACGTGATCGGCGAACTTGACCTGGATGAGAAGCGCTTCGAGGTCAAGGGGGTTTCTGCGCGCATCGACTCGTTCAAGAACCGGGGACTGTTTCCCGAGGAGATCGGTTCGATCCCCCCCGGCGACGTTTACAACCAGCGGGTGGTAGAGATCTATTCCGCCTACCAGGAGCGGCTCAAGAAATGTAACGCGCTGGATTTCGGCGACCTGATGATCCAGACCGTACGCCTGCTGACCCGTTTTCCGGAAGTATGCAACCATTACCGCGAGCGCTTCCAGTGGATCCTGGTCGACGAATACCAGGACACCAACCCGGTACAGTATCACCTGATCCGCCTGTTGGCCGGCGAACGCCGCAACCTGTGTGTGGTCGGGGATGACGACCAGTCGATCTATTCCTGGCGCGGAGCCGATATCCGCAACATCCTGGAGTTCGAGAAGGACTTCCCCGGGGTGAAGATCATCCGCCTGGAACAGAACTATCGCTCCACCGCCACCATCCTGGCGGCAGCCGGTGAGGTGGTCAAACAGAATTTCGGCCGCAAGGGCAAGACGCTCTGGACCGAGAATCCCCAGGGGGAGCCGATCCGTTACGAGCGGGTCGAATCCGACCGCGAGGAAGCGCGCTTCGTCTGCCGAGAGATCGCCCGCCTGCGCGGCAGCGGAATCCCGCTGGATGAGATCGCGGTCTTTTACCGCACCAACGCCCAGTCACGGCTGATCGAGGATGCGCTGGTGGGCGAGGCGCTTCCCTACCACATCGTGGGGGGCGTGCGCTTCTATGCCCGCATGGAGGTCAAGGACATCCTGGCCTATCTGCGGGTGCTGGACAATCCGGCCGACGAGGTCTCCCTGAAGCGGATCATCAACGTACCGGCACGCGGAATCGGCAACAGCACCGTTGACAAGATCTCGCAGCAGGCCGCCGCCCGCGATGTCAGCTTTTCCGATGCCATGCGCGATGCTGCCGTGGAAGGAGTGCTAAC
>JAURXC010000226.1 GCA_030654645.1 Deltaproteobacteria bacterium
GGGGAGCTGGAGTCGGCCTTCCTGCGCTGGGATGAGCTGGAGAGTTTGAAAGGGTAGAATGTTGCGGGTAGATGAAAACAGTCAGGCCGTCCCGATCCGGGGCGGCCTTTTTTGTGCGCGGGGTGCATTATTTCATGTGACGTGAATGATGCCGGATAGAAAATCGGGTGACGATGAGCTTATATTATATTTCCAAACTGTCAAAGAAATGGAATGAATGACAATATCTTTTGAAAGGTGGAAAGCTTAAAGTCAGTCATGAATGAAAGATCCCCGGGTATTGGCTTGAGTCGTCTCAGCACCCTGAGAGCCTTGGGAGTAAATGGATAATATCGTCTGAGCAACATGATGGCAAAATCCTGGACACGAGGGTCTTTGTCGGAAGCAGCGGCCTTTAAAGCCAAGGGGAATGAATGTTCTGATTCAGCTTTATCGAGAGCATAAAATGCCTGCCTTCTTACAGAGCTGTCACGATCTTCAAACAGCTGCAATATCACCTGCTCTATTGATACATATAGCGGTTGGTTTGATGATTTTATGCGTTTGGCAACTTCAGCAAGACCTCGTACAGCTTCATAACGTACATACACCTGTTCATCATGTGTCATTTCAATGAGTCTATCTGAAAGTCGATCAATCTGTTCAATTGGCAGGAGCTTGGCAAGGTAGCAGATTGAAATATAAAGAGGGTCGCTTATGCAATGGGCAATTGTTTCGTCGTGAACGGTTTTATTATATCTGGCGGTAAACACGTCAAACATGCTGTTGATTATTGCGTTTTTACGTTCATCCTTAAGCAGGTTGAATTTGTCCTCGTCCCTGCACAAATCAAACATTGAATTTGAACTAATAAATTCATCATCACTTCCAATATATTTCAAAAATACCGGGACTGTATTGGCGTAGTATTTGTGCTCCATTCCGGCTGCTATCCAATATTGAATGGTTTCATCAGCGGAATCCAAGATCCGTAACAACTGACTGATGATAATGTTATTTTCACTTCGGGCAAGTTTACTCACAGCTTCCCTTATATCGCATCGGTGAAAGAGGCCATCGGAAAGCTCTTTCATTCTGTCTGTCAACGCATCAAAGCTTCCCGGGTTGTCTACAAAAAATTGCAGAGTTGCCATCATCTCGTTTTCATTTTCTGAACGCAAACGCTGCCAAAGATCCTTGCACTCGTCATCCGTGAAATTTGTTATCGGCAAAAGCATGTTTCCCCCGTTATTTGTCAGCTTTTCTCAGCAAGTCATCCAGATTCATGCAAAACTGGCCCATGTCTGATGAAACAACGCATGATCTTTATGATTATCGAAAGTATCGTATTCCAGGAGACTGATTGTCATGGACAAGATTTCATCGCGCGTTTTTTGTGCGTTGAAAGAGGAGCCAAACCTCACATTTTCACCTTTATTTGCTTCTGACTCTGCAACTGGCCATACAATTATCTTTTGAGGATTATTGGTGTTTATGCTTTTCCCCGTGATACAGGAAAGCAAATTGCTAAACTCGGTGTTATATGTTTTTACTGTTTTGCTAAAGTCACATAACTGCCCAATTAATTCTTTCTTGTTTCTGCTGCTTTTCAACTCGATAATTACCGGATAGTAGTTTTCACCAACTTTTCCTACAGCGAGGATGTCGCACCTGACATCACCCAGTGAGACCTCATCGGTAGCGAATATCAACTCGTCATAAGGGCAATCCTTTAGGGCGAGTGCAGTTATCATATTCCTGTTATTTATTAAGGACGCCTTTATGATATATCGCTGAAGGCATCGTTCCGGTTTCCTTGCTGGTTCAACTGCCATCGGCACTGGCTGGCCTTTAAATTCGTTGAATAATTTGTCAATATCATCAATGGGTCTTTCCGAATACTTGCAGAGAGGGAATTTGCTGTTAAGAGAAACAGACCTGTAACCCAGGCCGCCTATGCGAATATATTGATCTTTTAAAGCCAGTTCTTCAAATCTGATATCTTTCAGCTTGTCTGCATAGTTGGCCATTTTTTCAAGCGTCTCTTTGGGCAGCATGGTTTTCTCCTCATTTCAAATTTCGTATGGTTTCCCATCTTCAAGTTGTAACACATTAGCAAAGTGGTTTTCATAAAGATACGCGAATTCAGTATGAATCGGAACCAGCGCCTTCGGACTCAAAGCAGCTGCAAACGCCTGCAAATCTTCTAACGGAGCGTGCCCACTGGTATGGGCATAGATAAACTCCACTCCCGGAACATTTTCCGTTCTCAGCCTGTTGATTGCGGCAGAGTTCTTGTCTTGCCCAGTGTCGTCGTTCAGATAACCGAGCCATTGAGAGTAGATTAGGGGAATTATCTTGTCGCTTTTGAATGAGTCGATCAAACGATGGCATCCAGTTTTGCCAAGGAACAGATATCGTGAGGGATCGGCCCTAAGATCGGCTTCTTTAACGGTATGCTCAAAAACACGATTGATGAATCCGCCTAACCTGTTACGGTTTTTCTTCATTTTGTCGTACAGCCAGCCACTTGACGGGCCGCTGCTGTACACGGCAATATGCCGCCAATCCAGTGCCCTGATCCCTTTGGACACTTCTTTCACCTGTTCCAGTACCCATGCCGTGTAAAAGTCGATTACAAAAATTTTACCTGAAGATGTACAAGCCTTGTATGCGGATATGAGCCGGTCAATATTCTGGGATGACGAAATTATGAAAGATATATTTTCCTGCTTCGCAATGACTTCCCTGATTGTTAATTGTACCGAGCGTTCGTCAGGGAAATTGTGATTGTCCCTTTGCAGCATCGTTCCTTCCAGAAACAGCAGGTCAATATTCCGTGGCGGGTGCTCCAGAATCGTCTCAAATAATTTGTTCTTGTTGCCATGTCCACGGAAATCGCCACTGTAGAAAACTCTTTTGCCCTCAGCTTCAATCAGAAAGGCATAGGCATCAACTGCAGAGTGATCAACAAGGTATGGCGTTATCCTGAAATTGCCAATCGTGAACGATTGCCATTTGTCATAGAATTGGAAATTATTGGTATGAAGTGCCACACCACGAAACATACGGGTTGCATCAAGAAGATTCTTTGCCAGTTTTCCAATGTAGACCGGAGATTCAGGGGGGAGGTTATCAATTAATCCGTAGTGATCCTGGTGCGGATGGCTGATTATGACAGCATCAGCCTTTATATCGACAACGTCAAGCGTCGCGCTTTCTGGCTTGAGTGGTGATCCGGCGTCAAGCAAGATCCGGGTTGAATCAGTTCTTAATTCAATACAAGTGCCACCAATTTCCTGCGTACCACGATGAATGTTTATCCTCAAATCGTCTCCTTCTGATTGTGCAAGGCGTAGCCAAACTCAACGATTGCAAAGCTCCGTTCAGCGATATCGGTTGAAAGTATTTCTTGCAATCCTAAATTAACTTGAACGTAACAGCTGCTTGATTGTGCAGTCACAAACAGGCATTCTTTTACGTCTTTTAGCGCGATTTCAGAAAGCGTCAATACTGTCTCAAGACATCTGGGAAGAGGGGGATCATCCAAGTGAGGAATAAGATCCAACCGCCAAGGCGATAGATTGGCATCATCATGATCTTCGTTGTTTCCGATGATGCAGATCCCAAGTGGTAGACCCTTTTCAAGAATGGTACATCTGACAATTGCTGCATCAAGATGTAGTCGCGGATTTAGCTCTTCGACGCCTTCCCGCGGAGCAGGCAAAGCGCAGGCGTATTTCCATGATGAGACATTCGCGTAAATATAATGTGTGGCGTTGGCCGATCTCAAGTTTTGGTCTCCTTACTATTGGTGTTGAATCCATATAATCACAGTTATGCGACAAAATATGTCATTTAATATTTTTGTGTTGGAATTAAGCTTCTTAAACTCCGCATAACTTATGCCCAGTCGCTGGAATCGGCATTCCTGCGCTGGGATGAGCTGGAGAGCTTGAAAGGGTGGAATGTTGCGGGTAGATGAAAACAGTCAGGCCGTCCCGATCCGGGGCGGACTTTTTACTTCAAGTTGCATTCAAAGTGGTCGGTTTGAGGGGTCAGCGCCCCGTGGCGGCTTCGGCCCTGATCGCCCCTGCCAGATCGGCGCTGACGGCAAGCAGCGCCTTGCCGTAGGCGGCCACCAGCGCATCGTAGTCATTTGTCCCCACCGGCTCGCGAACCAGTGAACGGCCGGTTTTCGCAGCGCCACCGGCAGTGCGTCTCAAGGACCAGGCGGCTTCGACGGTGACGCTCTCCCCCGGCGCCGCTTCGAAGCGGCGGATGTCCAGCAGTACCCGGTAGTCGGCATCGCCGCCGGCATGCTGAAGAAAGGACGATACCCGGCTTGATCCGAGCAGGCGTCCCAGGTTCTCGGCGACGAGCCGGGGGATCTCGCTCTTGAGCGGTTCGGCCCAGCGCTGCGACTCCAGGATCTCCACACGGTTGGCGGCAACACGCACCACGAGCTGCGGCCGATCCACCACCTCGGGGAGCGTGACCGGTCCGACGGCAATCGCCGGGTCGGCAGCGCTTGCGGACCTGGCCTCGACCGGCGCCGCTGGTTCCAGGGTGTAGAAGGTCACACGCGGCGATCTGCTGCAACCGGCCAACGCAAGCAGCAGGCAGACGGCCGGCAGGCCGGCCTTTATATACCGGATAACTGAAAACTTGTAATAGTGCCTCATTGTTTGTCCTCCCGTTTGCCGCGAATCATCGATTCCGGGTGCTGCTCCAGGTAATCGCCGAGTACCCGCAGCGACTGCGCCGCACGCGACACCTCCCGCAGGGTTTCGCGCAGGTCTAGCTGCACCGGCGCATCCGCCGCCAGAACCTGATTCGCGCCGCCCAACGTCTTGCGGGCCTCTCCCAGGGTCTTGCGTACATCCTCCAGTGACTGTCGTGTTTCCACCAGTACCGAGCGCGCTTCCGGAATGACCGCGCTGTCCAGGTTCTTGAGCAACTTCTCGGCACTCTTCAGGGTGGTGTCCAGCGACCGGATCGTTTTTCCGGCATCTCCGGCCAGTTCCTCGAACGGTATCTTCTCGATCTTGCTGGCGATCTGCATTAACTTCTTCTGCATCTGATCCATGGAGCCGGGGACGGAGGGGAACCGGGGCGGAGTCTTGCTCCAGTCAATTTTGGCCGCCGGCGCCTTTGGAAAGAAGTCCAGCGCTACGTACAGTTGTCCGGTCAGCAGGCTTCCACTTTTGAGCTCCGCACGGAAACCGTGCGCGACCAGATCGTTGAGAAATGCCCGCGAATCCAGTGGTTTGGCCTGTTTCGGTCTGTTGCCGTTCCGTGCCCGCAGGCGCTCCGGATAAAACTGTATCTCGACCGGGATCGATATCTCCGAATTTCCGGAATCCAGCGCCACGTCGATCTTGGTTACTTCCCCTACGGTAACCCCTCGCAAGTCCACCGGGGCTCCGACCGGAAGACCACGCACCGATTCCTTGAATACCAGCTGGTAGGTCTCGATAGTTTCGGCGTGTTTCAATGCCTCGTCCTTGGTCTGGAACAGGGTGAAGACGTTGTTGGAACTGGCGGATGGCGCTTCGATACGGTCTTGGGGGGTCTGGAAGGAGATCCCTCCCAGAAGGATTGAAACCATGGATTCGGTGTTGATCTTGACACCGCTGGTGTTGAGGGTCAGGTCAATGCCGCTGGCATGCCAGAAGATGGAGTTGGTTTTGACATACTGGTCAAAGGGAGCCCTTATGAAAGCTTTTATGGTAACCCCTTTGCCGTCCCTGTCCAGTTCGGTGGCGATCACCTGTCCCACCTGCATGCGCCGGAAGAAGATCGGCGAGGAGGTGTCGAGCGAGCCGACGTCGGCGGCATGCAGCACGAACTGGCGTCCGGGCACGTCCAGGGAGACGGCGGGAGGCGTTTCCAGTCCGATGAATTCATCCTGGCTTTCCGTCGATGTGCCGGCGTCAACGCCGATGTATGAGCCGCCGATCAGCGTGCCGAGCCCGGAAATATTGCCGCCCGAGATCCGGGCGCGCACCACCCAGAAACGGGTGTCCTTCACCAGCAGCCCCCTGGCATCCTTCGACAGCTCGGCGGTCACCACCACATGGGAGCGGTCCTTGGCAATGGCAAGCCCCTTGACCTCGCCGATCTGCACGTCCTTGTACTTCAGCTTGGTCTTGCCCGCTTCCATCCCTTCTCCGGTCTTGAAAGTGATGGTGATGGTCTCGCCGCGATCCATGTAGGATTTGACCGCCAGTGAAAGGCCGATCAGTGCCGCGACGATTGGGATGATCCAGACCAGCTGGATCGAGAAGCGCCGCTTCGGTTCGCTGATTGCGGTGGGGATGTCGGAAAAATCGGGTTTGTGGTCGGTGTCGTTCATTATGTGCTCTCTTTTTGTATGGGATCCCAGATCAGGCGCGGATCAAATTGCATGGATGCGAACATGGTCAGCACCACTACGGCGCCAAAGGCCAGTGCCGCCGGTCCTGCCTTTACGGTGGCCATGTTTCCGAGTTGCACCAGGGCTGCCAGGAGCGCCACCACATAGATATCCAGCATCGACCAGCGTCCGACCAGCTCCACCAGCCGGTAGAGGCGCGTGCGTTGCCTGGGGCGCCAGAGGGAGCGGCGCTGCACCGAAACCAGCAGCAGGGTAAGCGAGATCAGCTTGAGCAGCGGAATCGTGACACTGGCGATGAATACCACAACGGCAATCCCCCAGGAACCGGTCCTCCAGAGTTCGACCACGCCGCTTATGATGGTGTCCTTGCGGTATTTGAGGAGCGAACCGGTTTCCATCATCGTCAGCAGGTTGGCGGGGATATACAGGATATAGGCGGAGATCAGCAGTGCCCAGCAACGCGCCACGCTGCCCGGTTTGCGGTAATGCAGGGAGGCGCCGCAGCGGGGGCAGTTTGCCTGACCTGACCCCTGTTCAAGTCTGGACACCAGATTGCAGACGTGGCAGGAGCAAAGTCCCTGTTCGGCCGCGCTGGTCATTTCCGTCATGCCGACACCTCCTTATCCGCTCTGCTGTCCATGCGTTCCCAGATATCACGGGCGCTGAACGTTGCCGCGGCTGCGGCCAGCAGCAGGGTCAGAGCCCCAAAGGACCACAGGGCGATGCCGGGGATGACCTTGAACGAGCTGGTGAGCTTCACCAGTGAAACCAGCACGCCCAGCATCAGCACCTCGATCATGCCCCATGGTTTGACGATTTTCAACATGCCCAGCAGGATGTAAGAGCCGGCGGGGATGTGTCGGAATTTCAGCGGCAGCAGGAGATAGGTCATCGTGATCAGCTCCAGGGCCGGGATGAGGATGGTGGTCAGGAAAACAAGCAGTGAAACGGAATGCATCTGCTTGTCCCACAGCGACTGAACCGCGCCGAACAGGTTGATCTCGCTGCCGGCCTCCTGGACTTCGATCGCGAAGATCGGGAACAGGTTGGCAATCACGAACAGCACGGCGGCGGCCAGGGTGTAGGCCAGCGTGCGGTCGATGCTGTCGGTGGCGTTCCGGTACAGCACCGCTCCGCAACGTCTGCAGCTGGCGGCGCACCCCTTTTTGAGCGGGATCTCACGCTGCAGCAGATCGCAGTCGTGACAGGCGATGAGTTGTGCGGAATGATGTTCCATCCGGAAATCGCTCCTCTTCATTAAGGTGCCGTCAATCCTGGCAGGCGGCTAGTCCGCTTCGGGAGGATCGAACCCGAGGCCACGAAAATCCCAATCTAGCACAACATGAATTATTTTTCCTAATCCAGAAAACAGGATAAGTTATTTTACGAAGTATTAAAACCACACCCGGCAGCAATCAGTGCTATAATTAATCCGCATCACAGCGCATTGCAACTTCAATGACAAGGAGCAAAATCATGAGCAAAGGCCAGGACAGCAAGAAAGCAACCAAAAAAGACCCTGCAAAAACCCCGAAGGAAAAAAAGGCCGACAAGAAGATCAAAAAGGACGAGAAGAAAAAATAAATAAAAGTTGCAGGTGATAAGCGGTTTTGTTCATCGAAGTTTCGTCGCTATAGCTGTATCTCTTCCAGGCGTTTTTAGTCCGGGGGCTCCCTTATGTTTACTGAATTTCCGGTTTATAATGACTCCGGCCGAAATGATCGCCGGCAAGCTGTGAATCAAACTCCCAATGATGTCTCCCAGGGCCGATTTCCGCATGAAAACTTCAAATGCCGGAACATATAAGAAAATCCTGCTCTATACCGTTTTTGCCTTTATTACTCTGTTGCTGATTTTCCCCCTTGCCCTGAAAAAATATCTGGCTACTCCCCATGCCGCAGCGCAGATATCCCGGATGCTTTCCGGCAATCTGGGCCAGCCGGTTGTTATTAATTCGATCGACATCTCGGACGGCATCCTGCGCCTGAAGGGATTTTCTCTTGCAAACCCGGCAGAATTTCCGTCATCGAAATTGCTGGCAGCCGATTCAATTGCCATCAAGCCGGTATGGCTCAAGCTGTTGTCCGGCAACAGGATCTTTGACAGCATTG
>JAURXC010000229.1 GCA_030654645.1 Deltaproteobacteria bacterium
CGCACCCCTGGCGGCATATACCAGTCGCCGGTTTCTACCTTCGGCATGTCCGATCCCATTGTAAGGGATCGTCTGGATGATTCTACCTACAGCTCGGTATGCGAGGAGCTCGAGATGCTCGATGGTGCAGGCGTCGATTACAACCCTGCCGACGTACTTGCAGGCCACACAACCCCGGTGTTTTTCGGGAGCGCCTTGAACAACTTCGGTGTTAAGCTTCTGCTCGAAGGCTTCATCGAGCAGTCCGCCGCACCCATGCCCCGTATCAGCCGCGGTTCCCCGGTTACGCCCGACACCGCTACATTCTCCGGATTTGTCTTCAAGATCCAGGCGAACATGGACCCTGCCCACCGGGACCGGATCGCATTCTTCCGCATCTGCTCCGGCAAGTTCACCCGCGGCATGAAGGTTCGCCACGTGCGCCAGGGACGCGAAGTCCAGATCGCCAATGCCACCATCTTCATGGCCCAGGATCGCACCAACGTCGAGGAAGCCTGGCCAGGCGACATCATCGGCATCCACAACCACGGCACGATCAAGATCGGCGACACCTTCACGATGGGTGAAGAGCTTAAATTCACCGGCATTCCCAGCTTTGCTCCGGAGCATTTCCGCAAGGTGCGCCTTTTGAACCCGATGAAATCCAAGGCGCTGGAAAAGGGCCTGGTACAGCTGGCCGAAGAGGGGGCTACCCAGGTCTTCAAACCGGTGATGGGCTCCGACTGGGTCATCGGCGCGGTCGGTCTGTTGCAGTTCGAGGTGGTCATGCACCGCCTTGAACATGAGTACAGCGTCAAGGTGGCCTTCGAACCGGTCAGTTATGTCACCGCCCGCTGGGTCACCGGGGAGAAGAAACAGATCGAGGAATTCGAGAAAAAAGAGGCCATGCATGTCTATATCGATGGCGAAGGCAAACTGACCTACATGGCCGGCAGCCAGTGGCGTCTGGACAACACCATCGAAAGCTGGAAGGGACTGGAGTTCCACGAAACCAGCGAGCACAGCTGAAACATGTCCTACGGCAAGAAACGGATACAGGCGCCAAAACAGCGCCGGAGTTCGTTCCAGGCAACCTGGAATGCAATCTGGCGCTTCTCTTTCCATCATTTCCCGCAGATACTTCCCGGAGTACATCCGCTGCTGGCGCCGCTGATCATGTTCCGCCTGAAACGGCGAGGCTTTTCAAACTGCCGGGTGGAAGTTACCGGCAACGGCCTGGTTGTGCATGCCGTAAAATAGTATCCTGAAATCCATCCCGTAATTATTACCTTCGCACAAGCTGTTTTCCGCACTGCCTGATCCCGCCACCAGAATAAACTGGCAAAAAACCTTCACATTGGAAAGATTCTTTACACATCGTTCAAACCCTTACTTTACCGGCCTTCACAGACAATTCGCGAAAAACTGTAAACATACCTGCATCCCGCAACTTCCAACACAAATCCGGATATTTGCCAATCCACAGCAACACAAGCTGTAACCTGTTATTATTGCGTGAGTTTTATATTACAGCCGATAAAATTGCATTTGGCACTATCCGTGTAATGCAATACCACTGATTTCAAACGCTTATATCAGGCAGTCGAATGTCTGAAAGTTCATTCCCAAAGGACATTTGCAGTTTTTCAATCGGGCATCAATTCCGTCCTGTCATCATTATGAAACTATTCCAGGAGGTTACACTATGCAGTGGTTTAATAACCTGAAGATCGGCACGAAGCTGGTTTCTTCGTTCATTCTGGTTGCCCTGATCGCCGGCGCGATCGGTTTTATCGGCATCAAAAAAATCCACCGCATCGATGAGGCCGACACAAAGCTGTATGAAAAGGTAACGGTTCCTTTGGGAGATGTCGGTGAGATTTCAACCAATTTCCAGAGGATACGGGTGAATTCACGGGATATCATCACAGCGGCCACTCCTGATGACAAGCAGAAGTTTGCCAATCGCATCAAGGAACTGAGAGAAGCGAACAACAAAAATGTAGTCGCCTATGAGAAAACGCTGTTTTCTGATGAAGGTCGCAGATTATTCGAAGAATACAAGCAGTTGCGAGCTGCTTACGTGGCAGATCTGGAAAAGGTAATTGCGATGGCCCTGCAGAACAGGAACGCGGAAGCACAGGCGCACCTGCAGGGACCTGCCGGCAAGTCTTCTCGCGATTTGCAGAACAGTATCGAGAAGATGGTTGAAGGCAAACTGAAGCAGGGCAAATTGATCGCCGACGAAAATGCTGAAATCGCAAAATCCGCCAGCAGGCTGATGACCGGGATGGCCATCGCTGGAGCGCTGCTGGCAATATGCCTGGGGCTGTTTATCACCCGCACCATTACCAGGCCGATCAATCAAGCGGTAAGTGTTGCCAACGCGCTGGCCAAGGGGGACCTGACCGTTACAGTAGAGTCCAGCTCCAGGGATGAAACCGGCGTGATGATGTCCTCCATCAGTCAGATGGTAGAGAGGCTGAAACAGGTTGTCGGCGAGGTGATGACCGCTTCCGACAACGTCGCCTCCGGCAGCCAGGAGCTGTCCGCCACCGCCCAGCAGATGTCCCAGGGCGCCACCGAGCAGGCCGCCAGCGCCGAGGAGATTTCATCCAGCATGGAGGAAATGGCCTCCAGCATCCGCCAGAACACCGACAACGCCATGCAGACCGAAAAAATATCGATCAAGAGTTCGGTGGATGCCAAGGAAGGTGGCAAAGCGGTGGTGGAGACGGTTGCCGCGATGAAGGAGATCGCCACCAAGATCAGCATCATCGAGGAGATTGCACGCCAGACCAACCTGCTGGCCCTGAACGACGCGATCGAGGCGGCCCGTGCCGGCGAGCATGGCAAGGGTTTTGCCGTGGTTGCCTCCGAAGTCCGCAAGCTGGCCGAACGGAGCCAGTCCGCCGCCGGCGAGATTTCGAACCTTTCAACCCGCAGCGTGGCGATTGCCGAGCAGGCCGGCGAGATGCTGACCCGCATGGTGCCGGACATCCAGCGCACCGCCGAACTGGTGCAGGAGATCACCGCTTCCAGCAAGGAACAGGATACCGGCGCAGAACAGATCAACAAGGCCATCCAGCAGCTTGACCAGGTCATCCAGCAGAACGCCAGCGCCAGCGAGGAAATGGCTTCGACCTCGGAGGAGCTCTCCAGCCAGGCCGAACAGTTGCAGGATTCGATCAGCTTCTTCAATATCGGAGACAAAACAGGCCGCACTACCCCGTCCACCAACCGCAAAACGATAAAACATACCCGGATTGCCCACTTCGGGAATAATTCAGTTCCCACAAAACGTTCATCGGGAGGCATTCACCTGGAACTGGGACACTCCGGCCCGGACCATCTCGATAACGATTTCGAAAAATTCTAGCGCGGAAATGGGCATCCGTCTGACCGCGAGTGCGCAACTATCTGCCTCAACCATCGCGAAGTCAACCGTCAGGAAACGGCCGCCGATCGATGAAAGGAACAACCTATGAGCGTTGCCGGCATTGCAGAAACGGTTCAATATCTGACATTCAAGCTTAATGACGAAGTTTTTGCTCTGGATGTTGCCAAGGTACGTGAAATCCTGGAAGTCACCAACATAACCAAGGTGCCACAAACCCCGGATTTCATGAGGGGCGTGATAAACCTGCGCGGAAGCGTTGTCCCGGTTATCGACATGCGGCTCAAATTCGGAATGAGCCGCACCGAACAGACTGTCAATACCTGCATCATCGTGGTTGAGGTTGACCTGGACGGCGACACGACCATACTGGGAGCCTTGGCGGATTCGGTTCAGGAGGTGGTCGAACTGGAGCCGGACCGGATTGAACCGGCGCCGCACATAGGCGTCAAGCTGAACACCGAATTCATCAGGGGGATGGGCAAGATTGATGACCATTTCGTGATGATTCTGGAAATTGACAAGCTTTTTTCATCAGAGGAACTGAGTGTGCCTGAACCGGTGGAAATTTGAACTGATTTATCAAATCAAGGTTTCCGCATTCAGTCGCCCTCAGCGGGCCGCCGTATCAACGTATCCGCTCCCGATGGCTGTAAAAGGAAGTTCCAGCCCCAGCTCCGGAACCTGCCTGGATATCCAGGCGGTGAAGGTATTGCTGTTCGGACCGGGGAAGGCTTTGTATGTATCCGGCCAAGGATAGCTTCTGGCTGCCTTGTCAACCTCGACAATCAGCTTGTCCACCCCCGCCCCCCGGAATTCCCTGAGCAGACGCGGACGTTCCCCGAACCAGTAGCGGTCAGGCAGATCCTGTTCGATCCGCACGACCGGCAGACCCCGCCGCTGCCGCCAGCCGATTACTTCATAGACCGTGTAGGAAGCTGCGTTGGTCGCTTTGACCGAAATCCAAGTGTGTATCGCAAACCAACCCCGCCACCCCCAGGCGGGAGCGCCGTATATCTGGATCACGCTCTCGCTGGTTGTCGCCGGGGACGGGGCAATTCCGGCCGGTTCCCGGCTTGCGGTGCGCCAGTCCCCGGCACTGCAGCCGGCCAGGGTCAGAAACATCACGAAAAGCGTTAACAGTTTGCGCATGGCTGAAACAGACCCCTTGCCGGCACTAATTCCTACCGCTGGCCATCAATCCGGAAAGATTCTCTTACCTGACAATCAGTTCTGATTATCGCCGCCCGCCCACAGGGCAAGCCACTGTTCCTGCGGCGTCCGGCTGTCTCCATACTGCACGATCACCCCATCCTCCCTCTGGTAGGAGCATGACCAACCCGGTTTGTCGGCCCCGGAAAAAGTCGGATACTCATGGGGATAATCCAGAGCCTTGTAAGGGGCGGAATAGGTTCCGTCATCCTTGGGTGGCGGACAGCGTTCGTCACCTACATACCAGTTGTTGTCCGCCCCATGGGCCTGTATTGCCGCAAACATAACGAATAATAAAACAAACGCATACCTTTTCATGCTCAGCTCCTTGTAATAACAGTCACGTCCAATATCAGATTACCATTTCCAGATTATTTTGGCAGCTCCTGATCGCAAAATCCCGGCCTGATGATTCGCTATAATCTCCTCTGGTATGGTATCATTTTCATAGATCGAGCCATTTTAAAGTCGAAAGGATGGATTTCATTATGCGGCATTGTCAAGAGTCACCACCGGGCCAACTGCTGCTGGCAATCCGCCAGTTCAACAGCGGGCAATGGTTTGAATGTCATGAAACGCTGGAAGAGTTGTGGCTCGGCGAAGAGGGTGAAGCGCGCAGTTTTTTCCAGGGGGTGCTGCAGATTGCGGTGGCCCTGCATCACAGGCGCAACGGATACTACGGCGGCGCGGTCAGCCTTCTCAACGGTGGAGTAAAGCTGCTGGGTCAAGTGCCGGAAACCTGCATGTGGGTGGATCTGGCCCGGCTGGTGCGGGATGCGAACCGGATGCGTGAAGCCCTGGAAGAGCTGGGAAGGGAGCGGATCGACCAGTTGGACCCGGCGCTGGTCCCGCGCCTGCATACGGTGTCAGTCCTGCAGGATCTTCCTGGCGTAGGCCAAAAGGAATAGCGGCATCAGCACGGTTCCCAGCAGGGCCTCCGAACAGAGCAGCAGCTTGGGCCAGGCTCCGGCCAGGTCCGGGGCGTTGCCGAAACCGAGCGTTGTGAATGAGATCACCGAATAATAGAGGCCGTAGCCGATACTGGTGAATAGGTCGTGCAGTCCGTTGAGCCGGAAATGCATGGCAAATCCGCCGCCCCAGACCAGTATGATGATCAGCACGCTGATCAGCGGCCGCTTCCACTTCAGGCCGTAACCGAACATCAGGTCCTTGAAAAACCACTCGAAAAACTCGCTTACCGGATTTTGATGCAGCACATGCCGGCGGCAGACCATCTCCAGGTACTGGTATTCGTCCGCTTCCAGGTAATAACCGTGCACCTTGAGCAGGGAGCGTATCCGCGAATTGACCTCGGCGGCGCGCAGCCAGACCGGGAACAGTTCCACGATGTACCAGTCCTCCCCTTCGCTGCTGGTCTCCCTGCGGGCCGGCTTGCTCCGCTCGGCCTCGACCTGCTCCCCCGGCCGGCCGAAACGGGTCAGGTGATTGATGCGCATCGCGTCCAGCGAGGCCTGCGCCATGAAGGCGCCATCGAATACAGCGGCAAAGCAGACGGCGCCGTCAAAGCGGGCATGGCGCAGACGGGCCTGATCGAAGCGCACCATGGTGCAGTCGGCCTTTTCAAACACGGCATGATCGCAAAGCGCCCCCTGGAAACCGGCAAAATGGCATTCCGCCCCCGC
>JAURXC010000238.1 GCA_030654645.1 Deltaproteobacteria bacterium
CGGGAGACACACCCGGCTTGTTGATCAGAGCGTCCACAAGCTCCTTGACTTCAGTGTTGGCAATCGGGATGGTCTGGCGGTTGTTGAGCAGGCCGTCCTTGAATGCCACCGCCATGTAGAAGGCGCCGTTAGTGCGGTTCACCTGCAGCGCCGGAACCTGGCTGAGGAAATCGTAGGTGATGTTGCTCATCTTTTCGTAACTGGCGACACGCTCGGCCAGGTAGGAAGCATATTCGGGATGGCGGACAATCTCCGGTATCACCATCTGCGGCAGGGTCGTGGAGCAGACCTCGTTCATCTTGCCGGTCAGGATCAGGTTGACATATTTACGGAACTGTTCATCGTTGTTGCCGTTATAGACCTCGATCCAGCCGCAGCGCGAGCCGGGCCAGGGGAATTCCTTCGAAATCCCCTTGAGCGAAATGGCCGGCACATCACCGATCACATCACTGATCGGCACCGTTTTCTCGCCGTTATAAACGATATTGGTGTAAACCTCGTCGGAGATTATGAACAGGTCGTTTTCGCGGGCCACCGCCACGATCTGCTCCAGCATCTCCCTGGTGTAGACCATGCCGGTGGGATTGTCCGGATTGATGATCATGATGGCGCAGATATTGGGGTTGTAGCGCACATGATTTTTCAGATCTTCCATATCCGGGTACCACTTGTTGGACGGATCGAGGCGGAATAGCGACGGCGCCGAATGGGCATGGCCGATCTCGCCCAGGGTATGGGTGGTGTATGAAGGCGAAGGCATCAGCACCCTGGCCTCGGCGCGCAGGCAACCATAGATCTTGGCGATGGCGTCGCCCAGGCCGTTGAAGAAGATGATGTCGTCCGGGGTTATCTGCGCTCCGCCGCGGGCATTGGTCGTATCACAGATGAACTCGCGGGTTTCCAGCACGCCGCGGGTATGGCAATAGCCCCATGAGTTGTTGTCCATGGCCGCCTTGGCAACGATTTCCTTCATCCAGCCCGGGATTGCCTCGCCCTTTACAATCGGATCACCGATATTTTCCCAGTTGATCTTGACGCCATGTTTTTGAAGTTTTTCAGCCACATTGACAATATTCCTGATTTCGTAGGTCAGTTCGCCCGTGCCGGGCGGTACCAGTTCGACTCTCATTGCTCCACCTCATATATTCACATCAAAATTCGCTACGCAAAACGCGCAGCTTCAGCTCAATCTATAAATCCGGACCGATCGTCAAGCGGCCATCCTCGTCACGCCAGCGCAGCCAACCGACCCCGGCCTGGTCCGACACGACCATGGCCCAGTCATTGTCCAGCCGGAGTACCCTGAACGGCTGTTTGGGCGTCAGGACCACCAGTGGATTCAGTTCCGGCTGCTGGAACAGCTGGTAGTACTGTTTGCGCAACCCCGGCAGCATGCGGCTCATGCGGCTCTTGAAGAAGCGGTCCCAGGGCTGAAAACTGTCCCGGCGCTGCGGATCAATCCAGGCTTCCCGGCCGGCGTCGTCGTAACTGACCCGCAACCAATCCCCCTTGCGCGCCATGACAATCAACCTGACACTGTCCGACCGGGCCCCGAAAATCCAATCGTTACCAGACAGTTTCGAACCGTCAAGTGCACCAATGCGTGACAGCCCCGGTTCCCGGTAGAGATAAACCGGCAGTTCATTTTCCTTGTTTACCAAAGAAGCTGGTAGCGAAACGACACCGATGCCACTGTAAGGACGCATTTTTACCGGTTCGGCAGCCAGGCATGCCGGGCCAACGCTCCCCAGAATCCCCATCAACAGCAGGACGGCCAGGTATCTGATGGCCATTCTACTCGAACAACCCTCGCAAGCGCTCCAGATATGCCGGCGCTTGCGGATCGTTCTCCCCGGGCGCCCAGTGTGCCTTCTCATCCTCGGCCAGCGGCAGGTACGGACCCGCCTTGGTTTCAAAGAAAACCGTTCCGGGTTCCAGGCTTACCGCGGCATGGTAGACCCCGCTGGGGATATCGGCCGCAAGAATGCCACCGTCATGGGACAACAAGACCGTTTCGACGACAGTACCGTCAGCGCTGAAAGTAACAACCCCCAAGCGACCTTTCATCAGAATGAAAGCCTCGTCCTTTTCGGGATCGAGATGGCGATGGGGGCGAATGTAGGAGCCGGGTTCGATACCGTTCAACAGCCGGTGGCAGCGGGATTCGTCGCAACGGTGAATATTATGGTTTTTGCGCAGGCGCGGAGATGCCGATGCTTCCAGGGTTACCTGTTCCAGAAGCTGCCGGTCGACGATCTTCATCAGCGATCAACCAGGGCGATCATGTTGCCGTCAAAATCCCGGACAACAGCCATTTTACCCCAGGGGCTGATTTCCAGAGGCTCGACGAATTCGGCGCCGCCATTTTTCAGCGTTTCGCAAAGCTCGACAATATTTTCAGCCTTGAGAGTGATGCCTGTATGTCTGCCGACCAGCAGGCGGGCATCCTCATGCAGGGCCAGCGACACACCTATCGTGGCACCGGCGCCGGGAAAGAATTCGATGATCATCTCGCTCTGACCGGCAACCGGCAGGCCGAGCAGATCAACATAAAAGGTCTTGGCCTTGGCGAGATCGGTGACAAAGATTACGATATTTTTAAGTGAAACAGACATGGAAACCTCTTAAATCATTTTTGCGACAACCGGTGGACGCACTCGACCATGAAAATCGCGTTTTCGGGGGGCACGGTCGGCAGGATGCCGTGTCCCAGGTTGAAGATATGGCCGGGGCGGCCGGCGTTTTCGTCCAGCACCCGCTTGACCTCGCGCTCGATGATCTCCTTGGTGGCAAACAGCACGGTCGGATCCAGGTTGCCCTGCACCGCCATCTGCGGGCCGAGCACATCGCGGGCGGCTTTCAGGTCCGCGTGCCAATCCAGGCCCATCACGTCGCCACCGGCCTTTTTGACCGTGTCCAGCATGGTGCCGGCGCCCTTGACGAAATGGATCACGGGTGTCTGCATCCGGTTCAGGCCGTTGATCAGCTTGGTTGTGTACGGCAGTACATAGCGTTCGTAATCGGCCGGCGAAAGAATGCCCCCCCAGGTGTCGAAGATCTGGATGCACTGGGCTCCGGCCTTGATCTGGGCGTTCAGGTATTCCATGCTCATCATCGTGATCTTTTCCATCAGCGCGGCATAGATGTCCGGCGCAGCGTACATCATGCGCTTGATCTGGGCGAAATCCTTGGAGCCCTTGCCCTCGACCATGTAGCAGGCCAGCGTAAACGGCGCCCCGCCAAACCCGATCAGAGGCACCTTGGAGGCCAGCTCCCGGCGCAGAATCCTGATTGTCTCCAGCACATACGGGACATCCTGCTCCATCTCGGGAATGCGCAACGCCTCGACATCGGCCATGCTGCGGATCGGCTTCTCGAAAACCGGGCCGGGAACGAAATCCAGTTTCATCCCCATCGGCTCGACCGGGGTGAGAATATCGGAGAACATGATGGCTGCGTCCACGCCCAGGATATCGACCGGTTGAATAGACACCTCGGCTGCCAGCTCCGGGGTTTTGCACAGTTCCAGAAATGTGCATTTCGAACGAACCGCCATGTACTCCGGCAGGTAACGACCGGCCTGACGCATCAACCATACCGGTGTGCGATCAACCGGCTTGCCCCAACAGGCATCGAGAAATCTCATGTTCATTAGCATTCTCCTGTAAATGGATCCAGATACGATCGGAAATTATTCGGTAAAGACTGCCATACTAATTTTAAACAACCATAGAAGTCAAATCATTTGAGGGTGGAACCGGAGCAAAGAATCGTCAGCAACCTGCTTGGAGCGCTGCCTGGAACCGGCTTGGAGAAACCGGGCTCCGGGGCCTTTTTCGAGGACGGCTGGCGGCCGGCCGACGAGACGAATGCCTCCAGCAGGCGGAATTCGCGCGTGGCGCAGTTCAACTCCAAGTGCTGCTGCACATATTTCACGTTACCGGCATCCTCCTGCACCGGCTGCGAATCCTCCCTGCGCACCCAGGCGCGGACGACATCGCGAACAGGGCGTTCTACCCGCTGTCGGTCATAATATTGGAGCGCGGAGATCGGCACCCAGTTCACCCCGCGCTTTTCTATCGCCTTGACATCCCACATCCGTGAGCATGCTACAGTATTGCCAGCCTGGCATGATGCGGCAAAATCATCGGCGGCCTGGTGATAATGTTCAAAATTGAAATAGGCCTCGCCGCGCTGATAACGCAATGTGGCAATCAGGCGGGCGGCTTCCACCGGATCCACCTTGCGGCTTGCGCGTTTTTTGGCTTTCCTGTCTCCATCGGGACGATAACGTTCAATTGCCCGTTCGAACAACAGCAGCGATTTTTTGAAATCGCTCTCGGCTGACGCCGTATTGTTCAGCATACGGTAATATTTGCCGCGTTCGGCATAGCCGATCCCCTCTTCCGGCAGCAGCTCAATCGCCTTGCCGACCTCCCGGATGGCTCCTTCGTAGTCATCGATGAAAGCCCGGTCATAGGATGCGAGCAGCAGCCTGGAATAGGTTTTGAACTGCAGGCGGTATTCGTCCCAGGGATCAACCGGCACCTCCAGGTTGTAGGCCGCCTGGGAGTGTGAACAGAGCAGCAGGAGCAGCATCACGGGAAAGGACCACGCCAGCATAAGCGGTATTTTCATGCCGCCTCCACCGTGAAATTACTTCTGCCGTATGTGACCCGATCTCCCGGATACAACTTGCGACCCCGGCGTGTTTCCACCTCGCCATTGACCGAAACAGCCCCCTCGGCAATGACTATCTTGGCCTCGCCGCCCGATGACACGGCATTTTCGCCCTTGAGAAAACTGTCCAGCTTTATGAATGGTGTAGTTATTTGCATTCAGGCTCCAGTGTAATTTGATTTAAAAGTGATCTTGGGCGGATTGTGATAAAAAAAGAGGGTAGCTGTCAGAAGCGACCCCGCTTGTAGCTGCACAAATTCCGATTGTCTGGCTTATCTATCTGTTGAAACGCTCTTCGAAGCATGTCGGGCAGATGCCGTGACTGAAGAAAGCCTCCGAATGTTCGCTGATATAACGTTCCAATTGCTGCCACGAATCTCCGTCATCACGGATCTTTTTACAATACATGCAGATCGGGATGACTCCTTCCAGATTGCGCACCTGGCTGCGCGCCTCCCGCAGGGCCGCCTCGGTGCGTTCCTTTTCGGCCAGGGCCTCGACCATCGAATTGAAGGATTCCGAGAATTCACCCAGAAAATGCACCCGCTGGCTGTAGTCCCCCTGGGCTACCTGCCCGGTTTGCCAGGTCAAATGCTGCAGGGCGGCATGCAGTTGCTTGAAGGGTGCCGCAACCTGATTTCGGGACGGCGGCGATTCTTTCAGATTCCCGGCAGCAAGGGCCTCGACAAAGCATCTGGCTTCGTCAACCAGGGAGATATAACGGTTGAAGGCCTCGACCAGGCTCCTCAAATCATCATCGCACTCTTCCAGGGTTTCCAGCACCGGGGCGTTTTCACCAAGTGTCAGCTGTTCGATACGCTGTCGCAGCTTATCCAGCAACTCACGCTCCGGCGGCTTCACGGCTCGGTACCGCTCACAGCAACCGCCCTGAATCGGCAGGTCCGGTCGCCGGTTGCCCAGCAGTCCACTTCGCGCACCGTAAAAGGTTTTCCTGTATATGTCTCGAAAATGCCGGCAATGAACCCTTCGTCATACTCGCAAACCGTAACGCCGGTTACCGGAAGGCCGGAACAGTCCAGATCCTCGGAGACCGTCAATGTGAAATCCAGTATCTCCACATCGGACTTTTCAAGCCTCATGATGCCGACCTTCAGCGACTGCAGCACATCCTGGAGCTGGGCCACGAACCCGTTCAGCGGCAGCTTCGTATCGAGCATGTTCTGGCAGAACTCGCGCCCCGCCTCGTGACCGGCCTCACGCAGTAATTCAGCCGCAATTTCGGGAGAAAACCTGCGGTTCAGCACATCCCGCATCGTGTACTGCATCAGCCTGTATACGGAAACACTCATGGTATTGCCGAGATTTGGACGTCCCAGCTCTATATCACCCAAATCCTTCCACTGGAAACGGTATGGCCTGTTTTCGTCCGACATACACACCCCCTTCTGAAGCAGCAGCATTACCAGGTCTTGTTGAGACAGATGGACCTGCTGGAACTGACATTACTTCGGAATCAGCCGACATAAAAGTAAGTAATCCACGTGACGAATATTTTTAATCATTACCAGATTCCCAAGTAAAAGTCAGTATCAAAAGGGGCCAGCTTGAAAGCTCAAAAAAAAGCGCCCGCAATCGATGCGGGCGCTGAATATTTGTGGCGGAGAAGGTGAGATTCGAACTCACGGAGCTGTTACACTCGGCGGTTTTCAAGACCGCTGCCTTAAACCACTCGGCCACCTCTCCAAATTTTGAGTAGATTTGTATATCACACTCTTTTTCAAATTTCAAAGACTAATGCGGCTCCTTTTTCAGATAATTCTTTCCAGTCCGCCCATATAGGGGCGCAAAGCCTCCGGGATCAGTACCGAGCCGTCCTGCTGCTGGTAGTTCTCCAGAATAGCCACCAGCGTCCTGCCGACCGCCAGCCCTGAACCGTTCAGGGTATGAACGAATTCCGGCTTGGCCTTTTCGTCCTCGCGGAAACGGATCGAAGCGCGCCGGGCCTGGAAGTCACCAAAGGTGCTGCAGGACGAGATTTCCCGGTAACAGCTCTGTCCCGGCAGCCAGACTTCAAGATCGTAAGTCTTGGCGGAGGAAAAGCCGATGTCACCGCTGCAAAGCGCCATCACCCGGTAGGGCAGTTCCAGCAGCTGCAGCACTTTTTCGGCATGGCCGGTCAGGTTTTCCAGCTCGGCATCCGACTCCGAGGGGTGGACGAACTTTACCAGCTCCACCTTGTTGAACTGGTGCTGACGGATCAGGCCGCGGGTATCCTTGCCGTAGGAACCGGCCTCGCGACGGAAACAGGGGGTGTAGGCGGCATAGCTGATCGGCAGGTCCGAGCGTTTCAGGATTTCGCCCCGGTGGATGTTGGTCACCGGAACTTCCGCGGTCGGAATCAGGAAAAACTCCGGATCGACCAACTTGAAGAGGTCATCCTCGAACTTGGGCCGCTGGCCGGTGCCTGTCATGGAATCGCGATTGACCATGAAGGGGGGCAGCACCTCCAGGTAACCGTGCCGGTCGGTATGCAGATCGAGCATGAAGCTGATCAGGGCCCGTTCCAGGCGGGCGCCCGCGCCGCGGTAGAGGGTGAAGCGCGCACCGGTAATCTTTGCGCCGCACTCGAAATCCAGGATACCCAGCTCCTCACCGATTTCCCAGTGCGGCCTGGCCTTGAATTCAAGCTGGCGCGGTTCGCCCCAAACCCGCACCTGGACGTTGTCGTTTTCCGAGGCGCCAACAGGAGTAGTAGCGTGCGGAAGGTTGGGAATGGTCAGCATGAAGGACTGCAGCTTTTCGTCCAGCAACTTCAGTTCCTCGTCCTGCTCCTTGATCTTTTGAGACACGGCCCGCATCTGCAGGATCTGCTCCTGTACCTGGCTCTTGTCCTTGACCCGGCCGATCTCGTCGGAAACCCGGTTACGTTCGGCCTTGAGCGTCTCGTTTGCGTGGAGCAGATTTCTGCGTTCCTGATCGAGTTCTCTGAAACCGTCCAGATAAGATGCGCCGCCTCGGGTACTCAGGCGCTGCTCGGCCTCGTCCGGATTTTCGCGGATGAATTTCATGTCTAGCATCGGGAAACACCTTTATTTTTCAGGATTAAAAGTGTATTTTTTAACACTTGTGCCACCCCACGTCAATGCAAAAGAGCCACAATGAAACCTGCGCTTACCCTTATCCTGCTTACATTGGCGCTGCTCTGCGCACCGATCGGCCTGCGGGCGGAAGAGATAATCATCAACGCCGTCGGCGACATCATGCTGGCCGGTAAATGGGCAAAGACGTTGAAGTCCAGGGGCTACGAGCACCCCTTCGCTGAGATCAGGAGCGAACTGGCCCGTGGGGACATCAACCTGGCCAACCTGGAATCTCCGGTCGCAACCGGCGGCAGCGAATTCAGCAACAAGCAGTTCCGTTTCCGGGCCGAACCGGCGGTAGCAAAGGCGATCCGCGCGGCCGGTTTCAACCTGGTCACGCTGGCCAACAACCACAGCATGGATTTCGGCGGGGAGGCGCTGGCCGAGACGCTGCAGCACCTGAATTCTGCCGGCATCGCCTGGGTCGGCGCCGGCATGAACCTGGACGAAGCCCGCAAAATGGCGCTCTACACCATCAAGGGCAAGAAGATAGCTTTCCTGGGATACTCCCTGACCCAGCCGCTGGAATTCTTTGCCGGCAAAACGCGGCCGGGCACCACCCCCGGATACGAAAAACTGGTCACGGCCGACGTGGCCAGCGCCCGGCGTCAGGCCGATTATGTCATTGTCTCGTTCCACTGGGGCAGGGAGGCCAGCGGCACGGTACAGGCCTATCAGCGCAACGCCGCCCACAACGCCATCGACGCCGGGGCGGATGCGGTCATCGGCCACCATCCCCACGTGCTGCAGGGAATCGAGCGTTACAAAAACGGCATCATCTTCTACAGCCTGGGCAACTTCGCCTTTGCCAGCAAGGGCAAGACCGCCGATGTCAGCGCCCTGGTCCGACTGAGGCTGGACGGAAAGCAGCGCACGGCCGAGATACTGCCGCTGGACGTGCTGCACCGCCGGGTCGGTTTTCAGCCACAGGTGCTGCCGGGAAACAGGGCCGAAGAGGTAATGGAAAAGCTGAGGGTGTTGTCACGTCCGTTCAAGACGGAAATCCGGAATATGGATGGCAAATACAGCATTAACTTTTAAGGCAGCGATAAATGAAAATACTCCTCACAACCCTGCACGCCAAATACTCCCATGCTTCGCTGGCGCTCCCCTGCCTGGCTGCCTC
>JAURXC010000251.1 GCA_030654645.1 Deltaproteobacteria bacterium
AAAGCGGCCATGCCATCATGGTGGACGTTTCCGCCAAGCAACCGACCATGCGGACCGCCGTGGCCGAGGCCGTGGTAAGGATGTCTCCGGAGCTGCTGGCCGCGATCAACAGCGGCGGCGTGGCCAAGGGTGACGTGATGGGCGTGGCACGACTGGCCGGGATCATGGCCGCCAAGAAGACCTGTGACCTGATCCCGCTTTCACATCCGCTGGCGATCCACAATGTCACCGTCGATTTCAAGCAGGGCTCCGTTCCGGGGCAGCTGACGATTAAGTGCAAGGTCAGGGCACTGGAGCGCACCGGCGTCGAGATGGAAGCCATGACCGGCGCGGCCCTGGCGGCGCTGACGGTCTATGACATGTGCAAGGGGAGCGACAAATCGATTACGATCGGTGAAATCAGCCTGCTTTTCAAGGAAGGCGGCAAGAGCGGCGTCTACCGCCGGGAGGAAGCATGATGAGAGCAGCAGTCCTGACATTGAGCGACAAGGGTTCCCGCGGCGAGCGGGTCGATGAGAGCGGGCCGGCCCTGGCGGCCTGGCTGGCGGAGCGCGGGGTGCGCACCGTGCATGCCCGCGTGATCCCGGACGAGTTCGAACAGATTGTGGCGGTGCTGACCGAGTGGGCCGACGCCGATCTGGCCGACCTGATCCTGACCACCGGCGGCACCGGCGTCTCGCCACGCGACGTGACCCCCGAGGCCACCATGAAGGTTACGGAACGCCTGATTCCCGGCCTGGGCGAGCTGATGCGTCTGAAGAGCCTGGAGATCACGCCGATGGCGGCGCTGTCGCGGGCGGTGGCCGGCATCCGCGGGCAATCCCTGATTATCAACCTGCCCGGCAGCCCCAAGGGTGCAGTGGAAAACCTGGGGGCAATCTGGGCCACGATCGGTCACGCGGTGGAGAAAATCCGCGGCGGACAGGACGACTGCGGCGGCAAATTCCATCACGAGAGGCATCTGAAATAGCCATGAAACACCTGATCCTCGGCACCGCCGGACATATCGACCATGGCAAGACCTCGCTGGTCAAGGCTCTGACCGGCATCGACACCGACCGCCTGAAGGAGGAGAAGGCGCGCGGCATCACGATCGAGCTGGGCTTTGCCCACCTGGAACTGCCGGGCGGACTCTGTTTCGGGATCGTCGATGTGCC
>JAURXC010000255.1 GCA_030654645.1 Deltaproteobacteria bacterium
CAGCGAGATCGTCTCGAAAGGGGCGCTGGAACAGGGGCTGCAGTTGTCGGAGACCTCCGCCAACATGCTGCGCATATCTGAAAGCTCGACCAAGAGTGCCCAGAGCACTGTTGATGCCAGGCGTAGCGCTCAATCCGCCAGCGATTCGATCACCAAGGCAAAAGACGCGATGAGCCGCATGCTGGAAGCAATGAGCGAAATCCGTGGCTCCGCCGATAACACGGCAAACATAATCCAGGAGATTGATGCGATCGCGAAGGAGACTGACTCGCTGTCATCGGGTGCATCGGCCAAGGCGGTGCGGATGCGTACGTCAGCGGGAGGATTCGGCGTGGTGGCGTCGGAAATCAGAAGACTTTCGCTGCAGTGCAAGGATGTTGTCAGCCGGCTGGAGGTTTTCAGTGCACGGATAGATCCGATTATCTCTACGCTTGAACCGGGCGAGGCTGAACAGCTGAAAAATGATTTCCAGTATCTGATCGAGGATCTGGACAATGTTGCGATGATGTCGAACCTGCTGGGTGTGAATGCTGCGATTGAGGCGGCTCATGTGGAAGGGGCCGGAAATGATTTTAAAATAGTCACCGAAGATATCCAGGTCCTGGCAAAGAGATCCACGGATGCCGCCCGGCGGACCGAAGTGCTGATTCAATCTTCGGTCAAGCTTGCCAGAAACGGGGAGCTGCTCTCCAGGGAAATTGATTCTAACCTTGTCGGGGCGGTTGAAGGCGCGCGTACGATCGGCCTGCTTACGGACGAGATCTCCCGCGCCAGTCTGGAACAGGCCAATGGCCTAAATCAGATCAGCCAGGCCGTGGAGCAGCTCAATGCCGTGACGAACCAGAACACCGAAAGCGCGGTGGAATCATCCGATGCCGCCAAAAATCTTGCGCGCCAGGTAAACAAGCTGAGCGCAACCGTCAACAAGTTTCAGCTTGGTGCCCAGGTTTAGCGGTTTTTTTGCTGCAAGTTTTTCAAAAAACGGCGGCCTCTGGATGGGGCCGTTTTTTTTGTTATTATCAACGGCTTGCATTTTGTCCGTTAAGAGATAGTATGCATCACGATGGTCAAAGCGGTCACTATTTACAGGGGGGGCAGGCAAATGGGATTGTGGGATAAACTCAAGGGCGAACTGATAGATATCATCCAGTGGCTGGATGATACCAATGACACCATGGTCTATCGCTTTGAACGTTATGGCAACGAGATCAAGTACAACGCCAAGCTGGTTGTGCGCGAAGGCCAGATGGCGGCTTTCATAAACGAGGGGCAGCTGGCTGACGTGTTCAAGCCGGGCACATACACCCTTGAAACCAGGAACCTGCCGGTGCTGGCAACCCTGCAGGGTTGGAAATACGGTTTTGAGAGCCCTTTCAAGGCCGAGGTGTATTTCTGCAGCACGCGCCAGTTTACCAATCTCAAGTGGGGCACTCCGGGACCCTGCACTATGCGCGACCCGGAGTTCGGGGCGGTGCGGGTAACCGCCTTTGGCCTGTATTCGCTCAAGATCAAGGATCCGGCGGTTTTTATCCGGGAGATCGTCGGTACGGAAGGGAATTTCAGTACCGACTCGATCGAGGATAACCTGCGCGGCAAAATCGGTACGCGGATAAAAGAGGTCATGCCGGATTCCGGTATTCCAGTTATCGACCTGGAAAGCAAGGTCGTGCAGTTGGGTGAGACGCTGAAAGCCCGGATAGCGCCGGCCTTTGAGGCCTTCGGTCTGGATCTGGCGGAAGTGCAGGTACAGGACATCGGGCTGCCGGAAGAAGTTGAACGGGCTATCGACAAGGCCGGAGCAATCAGGGCCCTGGGCAGCATGCAGGCCTATACGCAATACGAAACCGCCAGCGCTATCCGCGATGCGGCCAGCAATCCGGGCGGGCTGGCCGCAGCCGGAGTCGGCGTCGGGATGGGGTTGGGCATGGGGGGCAGATGGCCGGAGCAATGGGCGGACTGTTCAACGCGCAGGGGCAGCCGCAGACTGCTCAGGGCGGCGATGCAACGCCACCTCCGCTGCCGCCTCAGCTGCAGTTTTATGTGGCAATCAATGGCCAACAATCCGGTCCATTTGAAATGCCGGCGATACAGCAGATGGTTCTTTCGGGGCAGATCACCCGAGAAACTCTGGTCTGGAAACAGGGGATGACTTCCTGGGCGGCAGCCGGACAACAGCAGGTTCTGGATGTGCTGTTTGCCGCGGTTCCACCACCGTTGCCGCCTGCAGCGTAGAGTATGGCTGGCAAGGTTTCCTCCAGTTCTTTTCCCTGCGGTTCCTGCGGCGCCAGGCTGGAGTATTCTCCGGAATCATCGTTATTGAAGTGTCCATACTGCGGTCAGGAGAGCATGACTCCCGACTCGTCCGCTGCCGTGCCGGAGCTTGATTTTCATCAGTACTTTGCCCGCGCCACCGAGCAGGGGGAGTTGCTGGAAAAGCAGACCGTCACCTGTTCCGCCTGCAGTGCGGTTTCGATTGTCGAGTCAGACATCTCCTTGAGCAGTTGCCCTTTCTGCGGGTCGCTGTTGACCGCGCGGGCAAAAGCCGGCCGGCTTGTCAGGCCGGGCGCAATCCTTCCCTTCAAAATTAACCGTAACAGGGCTGCGGAACTTTTCCGCGGCTGGCTTTCGGGACTCTGGTTCGCTCCGGGAGGTCTGAGGCGCAACTCGACCACCTCCGGTGGGATCAAGGGGATTTATCTCCCGTACTGGACCTATGATGTGCGTGTGACTACCTGGTTTGAAGGCGAGCGGGGCGAGGATTACCAGGAAGCTGGACTTCAGGCAGAACAGGGTGGCAGGGGCAATGGCGCTGTCCGAGGCCGCAGTATTACACGCACACGCTGGCACAGTTCCGGCGGGTGTGTTGTCAGTACTTTTGATGATGTGCTGGTGCCGGCCGGCTGCTCGTTGCCGCCCGAAGCCGTTGCAATGCTGGAACCCTGGGATCTGAAGAGCCTTGTGCCGTACAGTGACGAGTACATGAGCGGCTTCCAGTCCGAGGCTTACCAGCTCGATATGGGCGAGGGGTTCGAGCGTGCCAGGGCGTTGATTGAAAGGGGGGTCCGCGGTTCGGTTGAACGGCATATCGGCGGTCAGCACCAGCGGATCAATGCCATGCGCAGCCAGTATGATGATATCACCTTCAAACACGTGCTGCTGCCGGTCTGGATCAGCGCCTACCGCTATCGCAAGCGCACTTTCCGCTTCATAGTCAATGCCCGCACCGGACAGGTACTTGGCGAACGTCCCTGGTCGGTATTTAGGATTGCAATCGCGCTGATCGGAATGTTATTGGTGCTGCTACTGATTGCCATTCTGGTAAAACAATAAATTCATTCTCAGGAGTGTCCACATGCGACTTACCCCAGCCACCGAACTCGAATACCGATGTAAAAAACTGCAGGACTACATGATTACCGATGGTCTGGACGCGGTTATCATCGTCCAGAACGCCGATCTCTTCTATTTTACCGGCACGGTCCAGAGCGGCAATCTGTACGTCCCGGCGCAGGGTCAACCGATCTTCATGGTACGCAAGGACGCCGGTCGGGCGCGCATGGAGTCGGGCTTGAAGGAGGTAATCCCGTTCGGATCGATGAAAGAGATTCCGGGAATCCTGTTGCAGTACGGTTATCCGGAACCCAAGCGAATCGGCCTGGAGTTGGATGTATTGCCGGTGAATTTTTATGAACGCTACAAAAAGGTCTATCCCAACGCCGTATTTATGGATGCGACCCCTCTGATTCGAAAAGTCAGGATGATCAAGTCGCATTATGAAATCCATCTGATGCAGGATTCCGCCGATCAGAACGACCGTGTATACCGGCGCGCCAGGGAAATCATCCGTGTCGGTGCAACCGATCTCGAAATCGCCGCGGAGTTGGAATATACCGCCCGTAAGGATGGGCACCAGGGGTTGGTCCGCATGCGCGGGTTTAACTCCGAATTGTTTTATGCCCAGATATTTTCGGGAGTCGATAGCGCTGTGCC
>JAURXC010000260.1 GCA_030654645.1 Deltaproteobacteria bacterium
ATTACCCAGGATCTGACTATTCCAGATTCGGCCCTTTCAGCCAGACTGGACTTCGCTTATGCCATTGAAACCCAGGAAAGCAGCACGGCGACGACAGTCTATGACAAGCTTAAGGCGCAAATTATAAATCCGGTCGATGGCACTGTTTTGAAAGAGTCGGCAACTCTTTCAAACCTCAATGTTTCAACTGTCTGGAAGCAAAGCGCTTCACTTGATCTGGCCGAGTTCAGGGGGCAGGCTGTTCGGGTCAAATTCAGCGTTACTACCGATGGCAGCTTGCCGTCAACGTTCCGGATCGACAATGTGGAACTTCAGATCGGGGAAAGCGTTCCGCTAAACAGTACTTCGACGCTTACGGTTCAGATCAAGGGAGCTGGCAGCGGTACCGTCAACAGTACTCCGCCTGGTATTGCCTGTACGACAGGAACCTGCATCGCGGAATTTCAAAACTGTACAAGCGTGACGTTGCTGCCGACTCCATCGATCGGTTCGGCATTCGTGGATTGGTCGGGTGTATGTGCTGGCGCCGGAAATTGTGCCATTACCATGGATATTGACAAGATTGCCGCTTCGACCTTTGTGGTTGCCAACCCGCTGGTCAAGCTGGACGGTCCCCGGCCCGCTTACTTTACCCGTATGGTAACCGCCTATGCTGCGGCAGGGGTTGCTACTCCGGCAACGTTGCAGGCCCAGGAAGGTGATTTTTCCGAGAGTCTGGTCTTTGCCCAGCCTACAGAACTCACGTTAACGGGAGGGTACGATAACACCTTTACCGTCAGCAGCGGATATTCCCGTCTTTTGGGTGACCTTACCATAGCCGATGGTTCTCTGGCCGTTGACCGGCTGATCATTGGCCCAGCTTCCGGCGCTACGTTGGAAGCTGTTCCACCGGTTATGCAGGTTGATGGAACACCGCCGACCTACCATACTACCTTTGAAGTTGCCTATGATTCCATTCCGGTTACAGGAACGGATCTTGTCGCGGCCATCATCCGGGCCGGTGTCGGCACCATCAGCGGCAACCTCAATCTTAACCGCGATTTGGCCCTGACACTCCTCGGTGGCCTGGACAGCACCTTGACCCGGGCGGAAGGTTATCTCCATATCAAGGGGAGTCTTGTGATTGCCGCCGGGTCGCTGGTGGTGGACCGGATTGTTATTGAGTAAGGGAGCTAGCAACAATAACCGGTCTTCACGGTGCTGGGCAATGTTATGCGGTGCTTGCACCGGATCTATCTCCGGGGTGGTGTATGACGACAAGAATGTTCCGATCGACAATGCCCATGTTACGGTGACTGACCGGCAGACCGGGTACAGTAGGGGAACCTATGCCAGTCAGGTTGGCCAGTACACCGTGTACGTCCGATATCAACGGCACGCTGTCGAAGTCTGATTCGTTTCGCACAAAAAAACTCTTGCAGTTGCAGTTTCAACCAACCGAAATCAGAAGGTCCAGTGCAGCCACAATTTCATTGCGCATATTGTCAATTGAACAGACCCTGGTGCCTAAGATCCGCGAGTCAACGCTGGCCAGTTGGGCGGTGGAAACAACCACTTCCGTCTGATCTATTACAAGTCGCGGATTAAGGATCGATACGATTTTTTCGAAGTTCGAAGCGCGGACCAGCGGTATGACTACACGCGTAGGCAGCGTGCCGAGTGTGTTTGATTGGATGTCGAGCAGGTAGGGGTAAAGTTTGTTTGTTTCGGGATTGGTGTTTACATAGACATCGTGCTGTGCCATCAAAAACACCTCAGCTTGTCGCTGAAACAGCCGTTTGCTTCAATAAACCGGCCATACTCCTCGATTGCTTCCCGATTGCTTTCAAGCCACTCCTGTCGACATTTTTCCTTTAATGCCTCAATAAGGCTTTTTTCACATATTTCGGAAAGATTGATGAGCTTCATTTTTGCCTGTGCCAGAACATCGCTGTTGATGCTGAGATGAGCCGCTTTTTTGGGTGCGTTCAGGTCAATCGAATATGGCTGCATAATGAACTCCTTAAATGTCATCTCTATGCCCATGCTTTATGGCCATATGCTACGCCATAGGTCGTTGCTTTGCAAGAGTCAAGTCACTTAAACCCGGATTGTCACCCCACGATCCTGCCCCCACCCAAGACTTCGTCACCACGGTAGAAAACCAGCGCCTGGCCGGGCGTAACCGCCTTCTGCGGTTCGTCGAAGCGGACTTCGCAGCCGCCGGCGGCGGTCAGGCGCACCAGGCAGCCCACCGGCTGGTGGCGGTAGCGGATCTTGCAGCTGCCGGCAAACTCCTGCGTTTGCGGAGCAATGATCCAGCTGACATTTTCGGCCTTTAGTCCTTCCGCAAATACGTTGGACTGTTCTCCCACAATCACCACGTTCCGTTCCGCGTCGATGGCGGTCACATACAGCGGTTCGCTCCAGGCGATCCCCAGCCCCTTGCGCTGACCGATGGTATAGCGGTGGGCGCCCTGATGCCGGCCGACGACCCGGCCGTTGACATGGATGATCTCTCCAGGCGTTCCTGCAAGCTGTCCGTTGCCTTCCAGGAAGGCGACGTAATCGTCATTGGGGATGAAGCAGATCTCCTGGCTGTCGCTCTTTTCGGCCACCGGCAGGCCGAATTCGTGTGCCAGCCGCCGCACTTCGTCCTTGCTCTCGATTTCGCCCAGCGGAAACAGTACCCGGCTCAGCTGCTGTTGCGACAGGGTGTAGAGGAAATAGGACTGGTCCTTGCGGATATTACGGGCAGTGCGCAGATGGCAGGCGCCGTCCGGATCTGTGGTTTTGCGGACGTAGTGGCCGGTGGCCAGCATGTCCGCGCCCAGCTCGCGAGCCTTTTCCAGCAGCAGGCCGAACTTTATGAAGCGGTTGCAGCGTACGCAGGGGTTGGGGGTGTGGCCGCTGCGGTATTCGTCGATGAAGTCACCGATGATCATCCGGCTGAAATCCGGCTCAAAGTCGGCCACGTGATGGGGGATACCCAGGTGCGCGGCCACAAGGGCGGCGTCGTGG
>JAURXC010000272.1 GCA_030654645.1 Deltaproteobacteria bacterium
TTTACAGCAGCATGCGCAACTCTTCGGAATCCGCCGAGTCTTTCGGCAACATTCCCAGCAGCATTTAGGCGGTTGAGTTATTGCCAAGCTTGATCGCTTCGCGAACGCTTTTGATTACTTCCTGGGGGGGGAGCTTGGCCATAATCTGCTTCTTTTCGGCCTCGGTTACGATCACGGTCATCTCGCGCGGTTTGGCTGTTGGCGCTTTCAAGTCGGTAAACAGGTTGAGCAGATAGAATACCACCGGGACCATCAGTACCGCTACGACGATGACTATCGTAAATTTCATATCTTCGGACAGTTTTCTGAAAATCATGACGATTCCACACCGGAATGAATGTAAATGCAAAATGCTATGCCGCTGAAAGTACACCAGTTTAATGGAATTCACCAGTGGAATATGCCAGTATCCGTAGCTAAACCATTGGAAACTGAAGATGGAGTTCAACATGTGCAGTAATTCATGCTGATTATCGTGGAGTCGCCGACCAAGGCGAAAAAAATCCAGGAGATCCTCAAGGTCAAGACCATCTCCACGGTGGGGCATTTCAAGGATCTGCCCGATTCCTCGATCGGCGTCGATCTCAAGAGCTATGAGCCGACCTTCGTCTACCACGAGAAGAAGGCCAACCTGCCCAAGGAATTGCGGGCGGCTGCCAAGGGCGAGACCGTGATGCTGGCTGGTGACCCGGACCGGGAAGGGTACGCCATCAGCTGCCATATTAATCAGGAGGTCCAATCAGTTGCCAAGGAATGCCTGCGGATGGAGATCTTTGAAGTTACCGAGAAGGGGCTAAAGGAGTCTCTGGCCAAGGCGGTACCGTTCGAAAAGACCAACGCAGGGCTTTACAACGCCTTTCTCGGCCGCAGGATCGGAGACCGACTGGTCGGCTACATCCTGTCGCCGATCGCCAGCAGGAGTCTGCGCGGCAAGTACAGCGTCGGAAGGGTGCAGTCTCCGGCTGTGCGTCTGGTGGTTGACCGTGAACGGGATATTCGTGCATTTGTACCGTCCCCCTATTGGATGCTGGATATTCAGCTGGACAAGGACGGTGTCAGGTTTCTGGCGCGGCACGTCAGGGGCAAGTTCGAACGGATTGAGGATGCCCGGGCGATTATGGATGCCATCCGTTCGGAAACCCATGCGCTGTCGACAAAGGTTGAAAAAAAGGAGGTCAGGCAATCGCCCAAACCGCCCTTCACAACGGTCGATCTGCAGGCGGCTGCGGCCGTCCGCCTGAAACAGTCGCCAGAACAGACCATGAAGCTGGCCCAGGCGCTATTCGACCACGGCATCATTACCTATCACCGTACCGATTCGGTCCGGATGGACGATGCCTTTATAGCCGAGATTCGCGACTTCCTGGGCAAAACTCTCGGCTCCAACTATCTCCCCGAAAAACCCAACCGGCACAAATCCAAGAACTCGCAGGCCGATGCGCATGAAGGCATCCGTCCCACCCATATGCATTCCATGGCCGAGATTGCCGGAATCGTCGGGAAAGAGGGTTTGAGACAGGAACATGCCAGACTTTACGAACTGATCTTCAAGCGTGCCGTTGCCAGCCAGATGGCTCCGGCCCGCTTCGATTCAACGGTCCTGCTTTTCGAGGTGGCCGGGGAACTCTTCAAGGCTTCCGGCAGGGTGCTGGTTTTCGACGGTTTTCTGAAGGTCTATGCCGAGCCGGATGAGGAAAAGGAAAGGGGGGAAGACGAGAAACTGCAGCTGTTGCCGCCGGTTGAGCCGGGTGAAATGGTGCCCAAGGTGGGGGAAGTTCTGGATGAGAAAAAGACCAAGCCTCCAGGACGGTTTACGCTGGGTTCACTGGTGAAAGAGCTGGAGCGGCTGGGCATCGGGCGTCCCTCCACCTATGCAGCGATCACCAAAAACATTACCGGGCGTGGTTATGTCAGGGAAGAGAAGGGCAAGGTGGTTCCAATGCCGCCCGGTGAAACACTGATCGATTACCTGAGGGGACAGCACGCCTGGGTGATAGATTATGAGTTGACCAGCAAGATGGAGAGTTTTCTTGATCTGGTGGTGGAGAACAAGGAAACCTGGCAGCGATTCTGCAAAGGTGTTCACAACAAGATGGGTTTTGCGATACCGGCCGCGCGCGGCGCGGGTGGCGGTCCCAGCGAAGGGCAGCTCAAGTACGCCGCTGACCTGGCTGCTAAAAGCGGTTTGGCCATCCCGGAGGAGACGCTGAAGAGCGGCAGGGAACTTTCCCTCTGGATTGAAAAGGCTGTTGGTCTGAAAACATCGAAGGGAAAGTCTTGAGATGTTTAGAATGACAGACAATTGAAAAGCCCGCCAATTGTTTAGGCGGGCTTCGTTTTTTGATGTTTCCTTATTACCTTTTCAAGGATTATTCCGGCTCCACTTGCCTCCGGAGCGATAATGCATCCTGCTTGAATGTACTGCCCGGTGGAGTTTCTTCGATAGCATCGCCCCCCTTTTAACAGTTATTCTCTTCTCCAACTAAGTTCAATATACCACTGTCAAATGTATAATTAAAGACTTTTTAATATAAAAATATCGGTATATAATTTCAGCTTTATAGTTTAAAAGTGTCTCGCAATGCAAAACAACCATACAGGAGCCTTATGATGACAAACAACGATATTTTACGCAGGTTGCGCTATGCGCTGGATATCAGCAATCCGGCCATGGTTGACATATTCAAGCTTTCCGGCTGCAATATCGAACAGCCCACCCTGCTCAAGTTTCTAAAAAAGGAAGATGAGGATGACTATATCGAGTGCAGCAATCCTCTGATGACGTTCTTTCTGGATGGTTTGATAACCAAAAACAGGGGGCGCCGCGAACCGACCGATGGGCAGGTGGCAAAACCAGATACAAACCTGACAAACAATACCATTTTGAAAAAATTGAGAATCGCCCTTGATTTCAAGGAAGACGATATGATCGCCGTTATGAAACTGGCTGACATCGTTATTTCAAAATCGGAATTGAGTGCGCTTTTCAGGAATAAGGGGCACAAGAATTACAAGGAGTGCGGTGATCAGTTCCTGAGGAATTTTCTGAAAGGGCTGACCATACGACTCAGGAATACTGATCCTATCGAGGATTGATTGCTGCTTTCAATGGGTTCGGAAGTCTCTGATACATGCGCTGGTGTCAAAGGCCGGTTGATTGACCTGTGAACCGACTGTATAAATATCCAATGTATCGGATGGCTCGGATTTCAAAACAGCGCGGTAGTTTGCCGCTGAGAACCTGGTAGCTGAAAGCCAAAGCGAGAAGTCTTCCACGGCAATGGTTGCCGGCATGCGTTCATGAATCGGTCGAATCAGTCCATTGGCGGCCGTTGTGATGATGGTGCATGTATCTATTTCTTTTCCCCCCGGTGTTTTCCAGCGATTGAGCAAGCCGGCAAAGGCCATGTGCGCGCCGTCCTTGCGGGTAACGTACCATGGCTGCTTTTTGTCACCGCCGTTTTGCCAGATGTAGAACCCGTTGGCTGGTATTATGCAACGACAATTGTCCGACAGGCAGTTCCAGTCGGATTCACCGGTCAATGTTTCCGCGGCCGTATTGATCAGGTTCGTACCGATACCAAGATCATTGGCCCAGGAAGGCGCCTGGCCCCAACGGACAAAAGACAGCCGTCGTACCCCATCCTTTTCTTCTCTGATGATCGGAATCTGATGGGTGGGAGCGATGTTGTAGCGTGGCCTACATGATTCCGGCACAACCACGCCGAATGTTGCTGAAAGAAGTTCAGGCAAAAGCAATGAAGTGAAGCGTCCGCACATTTTGATACCCCTTGCCGGATTAGAATCGAATTCAGTTCAATACAATCTTGCCAAAAGGCCGTCCTTGGGTCTTGGCGGAGCATTCCGCCATTGTATACACTTCTAATTATATCAAATAGCTGAAAACTCTTTAATGTGCGATAAAAAAATCCCGTATGCATTCACCACAATTGACGGCCATGCAAATGAAGTCGTTTATCTGTTGAAAAACCTCATGCGATCGGGAACTTGTATTAGTGGTCTTGCAGGCGTATAACACCGGGTGGAGACAAATGACACAGGGGGAATAGGAACATGTCACTGATAATTACATCCTACAACGACCTCATCGGCACCATCACCTTTAATCATGACGAAACCCGCAACAGCCTTTCAAACGATCTGCTGAACGAGCTGATCGAGGCGATCCACCTTTTTGAACGGCACAAGGCGCGTGCCGTTGTAATTCGCGCCAAGCCTGGGGTCAAAGTCTGGTCGTCGGGATTTGATATCAAGGAACTTCCGATCCCTGGGCGGGATCCGCTATCCTACAATGATCCTCTGGAGCAGGCTCTGCGGGCGATACAGCTGTTTCCGGCGCCGGTGCTGGGGATGATCGAAGGCAGTGTCTGGGGTGGTGCCTGCGACCTGACCTGTATCTGCGACATTGCAATCGGCTGTCCCAGCGCTTCATTTGCCATCACACCGGCCAAGATCGGGGTTCCGTACAATTCCACCGGAATACTGCATTTCATAAATGTGGTCGGTCCGCGCTTGGCCCGCGAGATGTTCTTTACTGCCAAGCCGATCAATGCCGAAAGGGCTTTGCAGGTCGGAATTCTCAACCATCTGGTTTCAACCGATCAGCTTGAGTCTTTCAGTTATGCCATGGCCCGTCAGATCACCGAAAATTCCCCACTGGCGATTTCGGTGATCAAGGAGCAACTCCGCCTGCTGGGAAATTCACACCCGCTGAGTCCGGAAACGTTCGAGCGCATACAGGGGCTGCGCCGCAAGGCCTACGACAGCGCCGATTACCTGGAAGGCAAAAGTGCCTTTTATGAAAAAAGGATGCCGAACTTTAAGGGTGAGTAAGCTCTTGTATTCCAATTGACATATTCCAACTTATATATTATTGTTCCAAACCCGCTAAGCCGCATCAATCGGCTGTTTGACGGGATGAAACATTCAATCCATCGACAAGGATGATAACCGTATGCGTAGCGATACAATTAAAAAAGGACTTGAGAGGACGCCGCATCGCGCCCTGCTGAAGGGAACCGGTGTACCGCAGAGCCAGATGGACAAGCCGTTCATCGGAGTGGCGACCAGCTTTACCGATCTTATCCCCGGCCATGTGGGTATGCGCGATCTCGAACGTTTCATTGAAAAGGGCGTTCATACCGGTGGAGGCCCTTCCTTCTTCTTCGGTATTCCCGGTGTCTGCGACGGTATGGCCATGGGGCATAAGGGGATGCACTATTCATTGCCGACCCGCGAGCTGATTGCCGATATGGTCGAATCAGTGGCCGAGGCGCACCGCCTGGACGGCCTGGTGCTCCTGACCAACTGCGACAAGATCACCCCCGGTATGCTGATGGCTGCTGCCCGGCTGGATATCCCCTGTATAGTCGTAACAGCCGGTCCCATGATGAGTGGCCGCGGTCAGGCCGGGCGCCAGTAGTCACTTGGCTCCGAGACCTTGGAAGCCATGGCCCGTTACCAGGCCGGCGTCCTCCGCGACAAGGAGCTGCAGGTCTGCGACGACAACGCCTGTCCCGGCATGGG
>JAURXC010000273.1 GCA_030654645.1 Deltaproteobacteria bacterium
CTGGGGGACAATCAGCCGCCAGACGAACTGAACCGGGCTCCCACGGCCGGACTGCACTTCGGTTTTCCCTATCGGCACGGACGTGACATCTCCGACCCCGAGTTCGGGAAGAGGGGGCACAACAGGGAGTTGGTTGCTCCGGAGATGGAACTCGGCCCCCATGTGGCCTCGCTCGGCATGCGCTTCTATACCGGCAGCATGTTTCCCCAAGAGTACCGCAACCAGATTTTCATCGCCGAGCATGGTTCATGGAACCGCTCCACACCCGATGGTTACCGGATCACCCTGGTGCGACTGAAAAACAGCCGCGCCGTATCCTATGAAACCTTCGCCAGCGGGTGGCTGCGGGACGGCGCTGTCCGGGGACGTCCGGTCGATGTGCAGGTCATGCCGGACGGGAGCCTGCTGGTTTCAGATGACAAGGCAGGCGCCATCTATCGCATCAGCTACCGCAAATGATCGCGCCCCATCGGCAGGCTTTACGCACCAAACATTGACAAAAACACAGCAGCCGTGCCATAAATTGATTGCGTAAGGGAAAGCCGCTTCTGTCAGTCGAAGCGGTTTTTGTTATTTGATGGATGACGACACGATCAAGAAAACGGAGTCAAGGCGTGGACAACAGAAAACGAATACTGAGCAGAAACAAGGCGATAGCTACAGGATTGATGATCGGCGCGGCCGTACTGTTTGTGGTTGCCCGTTCCCAGAAGGGGCATGGCGCCTGGGAGTGGCTGGCAGCTTTTGCTGAGGCGGCCATGGTCGGCGCCCTGGCGGACTGGTTTGCCGTTGTGGCAATGTTTCGCCACCCTTTGGGGGTGCCGATTCCGCATACGGCCATCATTAAGAACAAGAAAAATGTGATTGCCGGGAATCTGGCCAACTTTATCCGTGACAAGTTTCTTGCCAGCGATACCTTGATCGCCAAGCTGCGGGAATACAATCCAGCCGAGCACCTGGCCGTTTACTTGATGTCAAAGGATAACGCCGCCGGCCTGGCCAAAGGACTGGCCCGTGTAATTGCCGATTCCCTGGATTTTATCGATGATGAGCGCGTGCAGCAGCTTTTGAGAGCCGCGCTGAGCAACCGCATTGAGAACTTCGACCTCTCCTCTTCCGCCGGAGCCATTCTCGACACGCTCAGAAAAGACAATCGCCACCAGATCGTGCTTGATGACCTGTTGAACCGACTTGCAGGATGGCTGGCAACCACGGAAGCGCAGACCAGACTGGCCAACTCCATTGACGACATGTGCAAGAAAGAATATCCGATCCTGAGCGCCTTCATTCCCAATCGGGACCAGTTTTCCCGTGGGGCCGGTGAAAAGGTCGCCGGCAGGATCAACGCATTTATTCAGGAAGTTAACTCGGATCCTGCCCATGAGGTCAGGGGTAAGTTTGACACCGCCGTGACGAATCTGATTGCCGGCCTGAAATCCGACCCGCTGCTGCGCAGCAAGGTCGAGGCGATCAAGCTTGAGGTTGTGCATAACCAATCGATCGCCGATTATGCCCGAAACCTCGGCAATGATCTGAAGAGCTGGCTAACCAGCGACCTGCAGCGGCCAGATTCGGAGGTGCAGGAGAAAATATCCGCAGCGGTTGCCGGTCTGGGCGAGACCCTGTCGCACAACCGGAAGCTGAGAGAGTCTTTCAATGAGCACCTTGAAAAACTGGTGTTGCACTACGGGGATACGCTGCGAACCGCAATTGCCGGGCATATTTCCGGCACGGTGCAGCAGTGGGAAAGCGATGACTATACCGAGGAGATCGAACTGAGCATCGGTTCCGACCTGCAGTTTATCAGGATGAACGGCACCCTGGTCGGCGGCGTGATCGGCCTGCTGCTGCACGCAGTCGGGCTGCTACTGGCCTAGCCCTCCTCCACGAGGAAACACCGGGGCCATGCCCGCAAAACCCGGAAATGTTTGGTCAGCCATTTTCCTATTCTGCGCCCGCCATCAGGTCTGTATGATGCAAATCCGTATGGATGTTTTTTTCAAGCCACGGAAAGCTGGTAATTGTGAGTAACACTACCAGAAGAATCAGCAACGTTGTTGCCATGGAAAACACCTCCGTTCCTCTAATCAGCTTGAACATAGCTGATATGACTATCTTTTACTGAAGTATACCACTTATATGATCAAGAAAACCACCACTAGTTATCTACAGCGAAAAACCGGGTCCGGCACGGCGGGGATGCCGACGCTCAATCCTCGGGATTTGCCTGTATCCGCATCTGTTCCAGCATGGATTTCAATTTCTGGCGGTAGGCCGTGACGCTGATCTGGGCGGTGGTGTATTGCAGCAAGGCGTCCAGATAGCGGAGGGAGGGGGATGAGGCGGATTTCGATCCGAAATCGGCATAGATGAAGGCGACGACGGTGTTGGCGCGTATCAGGGGGAAGAGCAGCACCTCCGGACTGTCCAGCCGGCCTATCAGTCGGTACAGCTGATGCGGCCAGGTCGAATCGCTGTGGAAGCCGTAGTACATCTGCCCGGTTTTGATGACATCCTCGAATATCTGCTGATCGTCAAGCGGGACACGCAGGTTGGAAAGCAGCGTCAATCCCTCGCTCTTGTCACCGTTGATCCCGAAAGACTGTTCCGCCACCAGCTCCGATTCCGTCACCGTAAAGACAATGGCGCGTTCGAAGACATCGATCAGGTAGCCAAGGACGGCATCCGCTATCTCCGTACGTGTCTTGCAACCGCGCAGCCGGGTGATGCAGGTGAAAAAGCGCTGTTCGTCGCTGCTGCCGTACTCCGACAGCAGTGACCGCAGGAAATTTCCCAGACCGGAGCAGAAGGCCACCGCCTGCTGCACCGGCGCCCCGCCAGCGCATTCTTTGCAGGGCTTGGGAATAATCGAGCGAATCCCGGAGCTGAGCGCCTGCAGGCCCAGGTTGTCCCAAAAGTGCGAACAGGCAACCAGCACGAGCGACGCCTGCGGATACCGCCGGATATCCCCGAAGACCCGTAGCGTGTCCTGCATCTCATCGTCATGGGGTACATCCAGCAGGATGACCAGATGCACCGTCTGGCACAGGAGCAGCCTGATATTGATGGCCAGTGAGGCGATGGAATCCGACGAGAGCGAGTAAATCCGCTCCTGGTAACAGATCGATTTCACCATCGTCGATAACAGCTGCGATGGGGTGACTACTATCACCGCGATGTCCGGAGCAGCTGACTCCGTGCTGCCTTCGGGCGCCGGTCCCGACAGCAGCTCCAGCAGCTGCCGTTTCAGGTTTTTCGCCGCATGCGGAAACTCTTCGACGATCAGCTTCTTGAGCGCGCCCAGCTCACGGTAACTCTGATCACCGCTACGCTGGATCATGTTCCGCTGTTCCGCCAGCAACTGCTGCATCATTGTCGGAACGCCGTCCTGGTCGAGCCATGCCTCCGAGATAGCCGGCACGTTGTTTTCCGGCTGTTCAGCACCCAGGTCCAGGTTGGTGATGCCGGCAATGCTCAGGATCTCATCCATGGTGCCGTCACGCACCTTCTCGTCAAAGATGCGCAACGACTCCATCAGGATACCCTGGGAGTTCAACAGGATCCTCTGGGGAAATTTAGTCCTGGAAAAATGATACCTGTCGGCATTGCCGCTCTTGCCCATATCCAGCGAAAACTCCCCGCTTTTCCAGGTCAGCACTTCGACTATGGTCATTTCGATCAATGACTCCAGGCCGTTGTATGCCACGGTTTCATCAACCATGTTATGTTCGAGGAGGGTGATCACCAGCGGCTTGCGCTCATCGCCGGCATTTTTCTGGATCTCCAGCACCTGGGCCAGCTGTCCTTCGGTGATTGCTCCCGCGCTTACCAGCACCTGTCCGATCCGCACCCGGTTATTGAGGTAGTTGGCGCTGACCAGGTCTCCCTCGTGGAAAACCAGCTGGCTCTCCCCTTTATTGCTGGAGAGCCGCAACACCCCGGTTTTCTTGGTGCCGTGCAAAAGCTGGATGATATCGATAATCGGAAAATTTTCCAGATCGCCGTTAAGTGACATTTGTCTCAATCTCCGGGAGGAATCCGAGTTCCTGATTTAATTTACTCTGGCAATACCCGCCTGTCAACGGAACAAGGTTGCATCAAAAGTCTGCTAATGCATTGCTCCGCGAAACGTAACATGCTATATTGCCGAGCGCCTGAACCACGGGGACACCCCCTGTGGTTTTTTTGTGAGCGCGGAATGAGAGAGATAACCAATGAATAATGAAACAACTTCATCGTCACGCCCAAAAACCGTCACCCCGGCGGCATTCGACACCCTTGGCCTGCGCGCCGAGCTGCTGAGCGCGGTTGCCTCCCAGGGTTATACCACTCCGACCCCGATCCAGTCCGGGGCGATCCCGCTGATCTTCGAGGGATGCGACCTGCTGGCCGGCGCCCAGACCGGCACTGGCAAAACGGCGGCCTTCGCGCTGCCGATCGTGCAGCGGCTGAGTGAAAAGATCCCCGTGGAGAAACGTCGCAAGCCGCGCGCACTGGTGCTGGTGCCGACCCGTGAACTGGCGGCTCAGGTCAGTGAGCAGATGAACAACTATGCCCGGCGGCTGGCGCTGCGCTCCACGATGATCTACGGCGGGGTCATGATCCAGGCACAGATCGAGCGTCTGCATCGCGGCGTAGATATCGTGGTGGCGACGCCGGGGCGGCTGCTGGACCATGCCGAGCGGGGCACGATCGACCTCTCGCGGATCGAGGTGCTGGTGCTGGACGAAGCCGACCGCATGCTGGACCTGGGCTTTATCGACGACATCAAGAAGGTGGCCGAATATCTGCCCCCCAAGCGCCAGACCCTGCTCTTTTCGGCCACCTATTCCAAGAGCATCAAACAGCTGGCCGACCAGTTGCTGAACCACCCGCGCCGGATCGAGGTGGCGCGCAGCAATATCGCCGCCGACGCGGTGACCCAGGCGGTCTACGAGGTGGAACGGAGCCGCAAGCGGGAGATGCTCGCGTTCCTGATCCGCAAGGGGGGCTGGAACCAGGTGCTGGTCTTTGCCCGCACCCGCTACGGCGCGGACAAGCTGACCGAAGAGCTGCTGCTGGACGGGATCAAGGCGGCCGCGATCCACAGTAACAAGAGCCAGTCGATCCGCACCCGCACCCTGGCGGAGTTCAAACAGGGCGAATTCCGCGTGCTGGTGGCAACCGACGTGGCAGCGCGCGGTCTGGACATCGAACGGCTGCCGCACGTGGTGAACTATGACCTGCCCCAGGTGCCAGAGGACTACGTACACCGCATCGGACGCACCGGCCGGGCCGGTGAGGACGGGGTGGCGCTGTCGCTGGTCAGCCCCGAGGAAAGGCCGCTATTGGCCGCGATCGAGAAGCTGCTGACCTATGCCGTACCGAAACGGACCCTGGCGGAATTTCCGGCCACGGCGGCCAGACGCAGCGCGCGGGTGCAGTCGATCAAGCAGGCCGATGCGCAGGCCAGGACCAGGAAGTCCAAGGACAAGGCCGCGCAGCTTCCGGCGAAGAGCGCTGAACCCAGGCGAAAGAGAGCCGTAGAGGAACGGCCCGCCCCAAAAACCGGGCGCCGGGGGAGCAGGTCGTAACCGCCTTTGCACTCACGGGCTCGGACAGAGCATTGTTTTCCGTTTGTCATCAACCCAATCCTGATACACGGGATGAGTGCATTAATGAAGTTGCTTTCTGCCTGAAACCAGCAGAAAATAATTTCATATTACAAACACCGGAAGAGTTATCCCATGATCCGCTCCATCCTGCTCACCATACTCTGCACTGCCGCACTGATGCCGGTTGCGGGCGCGCCGGCCACGGCAGCACAAAAGTGCCCGCCGACGCCCTGGGATGAGATCGGCCCCTTCTATCGGCCGGGCGCCCCGCTGCGCGACAGAATCGGAAAGGGCTATGTCATCTCCGGCACGGTCCGTTCCTCCAAGGACTGCCGGCCGCTGCCCGGCGCCCGCATCGAATTCTGGCAGGCCAACTCCTCCGGTAACTACGACGAAGCCCACCGGGCCACGGTGATTGCCGACCGCCAGGGGCGCTACCGACTGGAAACCGACTTTCCGGCCCCCTACGGCCGGCGACCGCCCCACATCCACATCCTGATCGACATGCGCGGCTTCGCGGGCCTGATCAGCCAGCATTATCCCCAACCCAACCGGAAGCGCTCCACCCTGGACCTGGTCATCTCGCCGGAATAATCAACTTATAAACCTAGAAAAAGCAGTTTCACGCGACGAACGCACCAAAAGTAGGCGCATCCAAGCGACGACGCAACGTAAAATCAGGCAGTTAAACGATTATATCATTCACCAGATTGGTGAGGTCACAAATCTTCTTAAGTATTTGAATTTCGTCGCGTTCGTTGCGTCGTCGCCTAGAAGCGCCTACATTTGGTGCGTGAGTAAATGCCTTTTTTAGGATAAATTCTTTCGTGGCAATTTCCCG
>JAURXC010000223.1 GCA_030654645.1 Deltaproteobacteria bacterium
CGTCTGAACGGAATCCCGCTGATTGACGTGTCCGGTGAAGAGCTGTTTGATGAATGGTGCACGCTGAACTTCATCTCCAGGAACCCAAGAAGACTGCGCGGACTGCGCTTCGAGTTCCTGGAACTGTTCGCCCAGGAACTGCTGTTGTTTCAGGAGCTGATTCGCGCCCTTTCCGGTGAGAAACTCAGCGAGCTTGACATGTTTATCCCCGCCGCAATCGTACTCGACAAAGACAAAATCCTTCCGGTGATCAAAACTCTGGTTTAATCGGCATAAAAAAGGGGCCGACGAACTTAATCGCCGACCCCACACCAACTCAAATTCTATCAATTCTGATTACTTCTTCTTACCCTTTTTTGCTCCTGCGGCAGGCGCGGCCTTGTCGGCGGCTTTCTGCGGGCTGGAATCCCAGCGGTTCAGGTCATGGGCGATGTTATGGCACTCACCGCACTTGGTGAAGCGTGCCAGCATGGATGCCGGGTGTGGCGTGCCATGGCAGCTCTGGCAGGTCGGAACGGTTTTATGTTTGTCCTTGTGACAGGTAACACAGGCAACGTCTTTATGTTTCGTAGTTGTCTTGATGAGATGTTCTGCAGCTTTCTTGTGGCAGGAAGCACACATTTTGTTTGTTGTGTCCGAGGCATAGGTTACCGCGGTAGGCATATGGGCCTGATGGCAGCGTTTGCAGTCGGCGGAGCCCATATCGGCGCTGTGCGGCTTGTGGCACTGTGTACAGAGCGGGATCTTGCCGTGAACATTGTGACAGAAGCTGCAGGCCAGCTTGGTGTGCTTGCTCGGCAGTTGCTTCAGCTTGACAATCTGCTGGCTGTGGCAGGAGAGGCATTCTTCGGTGATGTTGTTGGCCAGCTTGATGATCTTCGGTGTGTGCGGGTTGTTATGGCAGCGCAGGCAGGCGGCCAGTTTGTAGTGTGGTTTGCCGCTGTGGCACTGACTGCATTCAGGGATTATTTTCTTTACGGTAGGCGGATGGCCGGCGTGGCAATCCTGACAACTTACACTTGTCTTGTGAGCGCCGCCATTCGCGGCAACCGCTTCCGGAGCAGCCGAGTGGCACTTTACGCAATCGGAGTTGCTCAGAACCGCTTTCGGCGCATCCGCGGCAACGGCCGTCAGTGCCGTGACACCCATCAGTGTGGCAGCTACACCAAGGGCTTTCATAAACCTTGCCAAGCTCTTCATTTAATTCCCTCCTGCTTAGTTGAATATAAACCGATCCACAGAACCGGCTTTAGATGCAAAAGATTTAACGTAAAGTTTTTCGAATACTGCCATCATTACTGCGTGCCGTCAATCTAAAACTGAATACTGTATACACCATAACATATGGATTTATATATATAAAACAAGACCGGATAGGTCTTTTTGTAGCTGTGCAATTGTGTTTGGCAGAAATTACTATATGTGGAGACTTGACAGAAACGGCTGGCTCTGATAGAAA
>JAURXC010000275.1 GCA_030654645.1 Deltaproteobacteria bacterium
ATCACAATTCTGTCTCCGTGTATTCCTTGTTTTCCTGTTCCTGCTTACCCTCGCAGGGACCGCATTCGCCGCGACTCCGGCCCCGCTCACTCAGACCATCTCACCCCTGATCAACGCCCACCCCGGCAGATCCGGCGCCTATGTGCTGGAAAAGGGGGAGGAGGCGTTGCGCGCGCGGGCCTGGCTGACCGACCATGCCACCGCCAGCATCGATGTGCAGTACTTCATCTGGAGCAGCGACAACATCGGCATCCTGGCCAGCGAGGCGCTTTTAAGGGCCGCCGACCGGGGGGTGAAGGTGCGCGTGCTGGTGGATGACCTGCTGATCGACGCCCCGCCGGATTCGATGCTGGCCCTGGCGCTGCATCCCAACATCGATATCCGCATCTACAACCCCCGCCTGAACGTGGGCACTTCAAAGCTGAAGAAGATCGGCAACGTGGCCACCGGCCTGCGCACAGTCAACCAGCGCATGCACGACAAGACCGCGCTGTTCGACGGCCAGGCCGGGATTACCGGCGGCCGCAACATGGCCGACGAATATTTCGATTACAACCACGAATACAATTTCCGCGACCGCGACATGCTGGTGCTGGGACCGGTGGTGGCCGAGATGCAGGCCAGCTTCCAGCGTTTCTGGGATAGCACACAGGCGGTGCCGGTGGAAAAGCTGCTGGCGAAACAGATGCGGCGCATGACACCGGAACGCGCCGGCCAGGTGTACGCCGGCCTGCACGCCTATGCGGCCAAGGAGGAGAACTTCGCGCCGGAGGTGCGCCTGGCGCTGGAGAACCTGCCCGCGAAATTCGAGCGCCTGGCGCAGGGGATCGTCTGGGACGAGGTACGCTTTCTGTGCGATCTGCCCGGCAAGAACAGCGCCCGGCGCCGCTTCGACGGCGGCGGCAGGACCACGGCCGCCCTGGTGGCCGAGCTGAAAAAAGCCAAAAAGAGCGTAACGATCCAATCTCCCTATCTGGTGATGCCCAAGGGCGCGCTGGAGCTGTTCCGCGATCTGGTCAGGCGCGGCGTGGAGGTGCGCATCGTCACCAATTCGCTGGCCTCGACCGACAACCTGCAGGCCTTCAGCGGCTATCACAAGCAGCGCGGCGCGATCCTGAAGAGCGGTGTCAAGGTGTTCGAGTTCAAGCCCGATCCGGCCATCAAGAAAGAGCTGAT
>JAURXC010000224.1 GCA_030654645.1 Deltaproteobacteria bacterium
GCACTCGCAGCGTTAATCGCAACTTTGGCCCCCGCAACAGCATTCGCAGCATCAACTCTTCACGAAGATAACAGCGGGATATTTGTCTGGGTATTCCTGGGATTCTGTGCCCTGATCGTGGTAGTACAGGTAATGCCGGCAGTGATACTGATGCTGGGATTTGCCAAAGGGTTGTCCGCAAAAATGTCTAAACAACAGGAGGTGGTAGCCCATAAATGATACAAACAAAAGTTGTGGTCAGAGGAAGACGCCGCGGAATCAGAAATATTCCCGCGGCAAGATGAGAGGGGTGGCTCCAATGGGACCATCCCTCTCATGGTTTTAGGCTATGTGGACAGCATCATACGGTCAGTAGTTATCTACACTTCATTTACCTGGAGTCTAGAACGGGATATCGTCATCCTGGAAAGGAGGTTCTTCATAACTTCCCCCTCCGGAAGACTCAAAGGATGAATCGCCGCCTCGGGCTCCCTCACCTTTTGGCGATAGCATTTTCATCGTATCACCGACTATTTCGGTGGTGTAGCGAGTGTTGCCGTCGCGATCCTGCCATTTGCGAGTCTGTAGCCGTCCTTCGATATAGACAGTCTTTCCCTTGGCCAGGTATTGCCCGGCTGTTTCAGCAAGCTTGCTCCAAAGCACTATGTTGTGCCACTCGGTTTTTTCTTCCCATTCGTTGGTTTGCTTACTCTTAAAACGTTCACTTGTTGCTATTGAGAAAGTTGCCACTGCCGTGCCGGCAGGTGTATGGCGAAGCTCAGGATCCTTGCCCAGATTTCCAATTAGCATGACTTTATTCAGGCTGGCCATATATTCTACTCCTAGTATGAATTGATGAAAATCTGATCTACAGGCCGTTTACAGCCGCTCTAAGCAACTGGCTCGGTTTGAAACTTAGAATCCTGCGTGCGGATATTTCAAGCGCTTGGCCGGTTTGCGGGTTTCTGCCCCGTCGCGGGTTCTTGTGTTTTACCTCGAACTTGCCAAAACCGGATATCTTCAGGTCCTCTCCGCTTTCAAGACAGTTTTTAACAAGAGAAAAGCACCCCTCAACCAGATCGGACGACTCTTTTTTCGAAAGACTGCAACAGCTTGAAACCCTTTCAATAATATCTGCTTTTGTCATACGATTCCTCCGCTTAAATTGTACTGGACAATACACTAACATTTTAAGCAAAGCAAGTTGCACTGTGCATTGACGCAAAACATTCTGTGTCAATAATCCGACACGTTCAATCGTTTGACATTGCGGCGTGTATGGCCAAACACTGCCGTTGCCTGGTCGCAGGCCTTGAACATAAGGCAGTAGAGTGCTTGGAGCCGAAAGACTGATGTTGTATGCTGTTGGCATAAAAAATGCAATATGACGATGCTTTGACACCAAACCGAGAAGGCGGTCTTCAAAACAATCCCATGGCTAATGGTACAGCTGAAGCTATAGAGTTACGCGGATTTCGCAAAAACTCGGACATTTATGTTGCGCTGGCGCTGATTGGCATACTCTCGCTGATGATCATTCCGTTGCCGGCATTCTTTCTGGATATATTCCTGGCGGCCAATATTACCATTGCTCTGGCAATTCTGATGATCTGTCTCTATACGGAACAGCCGCTGGATTTTTCCGTATTCCCTTCGGTACTACTTGTCACAACCCTGTTTCGACTTGCACTCAATATCGCGTCCACACGCTTGATACTTCTCCACGGCAGTGAAGGGGCCGAGTCGGCCGGTGCGGTAATAAAAGCTTTCGGACAGTTTGTTGTCGGTGGCAACTATGTGGTTGGAACCGTCATCTTTCTGATATTGGTCATTATTAATTTTGTTGTTATCACCAAGGGCGCCGGGCGTGTGGCTGAGGTCGCCGCTCGATTTACGTTGGACGCCATGCCGGGCAAGCAGATGGCTATCGATGCCGATCTTTCAGCCGGACTGATCACCGATAAAGAGGCTAAAGCCAGGCGAAGCAAGGTAGCGCGCGAGGCGGACTTCTACGGTTCGATGGACGGCGCCAGCAAATTTGTCAGGGGAGATGCGGTTGCCGGCATACTGATTGTAATGGTCAATATCTTCGGCGGGTTGATCATCGGAGTCTGGCAGCAGGGCATGCCGCTGATGAACGCCTTGAGCAACTACACTTTGCTTACCATTGGTGAGGGATTGGTTGCCCAGATTCCGGCGCTGATCATATCGACCGCCGCTGGCGTGCTGGTGACACGGTCTGCTGATGAAAACAGTTTTGGCCAGGAGTTGACCGGCCAGTTTCTAAATTATCCCAAGGCGTTTTACGTCTCCTCGGGAGTACTGTTCCTGTTCGCACTGATTCCAGGGCTACCGCATTTTGCCTTTCTGCTCCTTTCGGGTGTAACTTTTCTGGTTGGCAAGATGGCCCGCGAAAAA
>JAURXC010000279.1 GCA_030654645.1 Deltaproteobacteria bacterium
TTCAGCGGTTTCAGGCTCACCAGCCTGCTGACGACCGGCTCCTTCGATTCCTTGACTATGGCTTCGAACACCATTCTTGTCATGTAGGCCGGGTTTACCAACGTGAGGGATTTACCCGATTCGGTTTTTACATCCCTTTCAGGAACGGTCAGATAAGGATTGGGCACGACTTTATCGATCGGGGCATACACACCGCCAAGCCTGGCCCCCCATTTACGATACTGGAGGTTGAGAGAGTGATAGTCCCTGGCCGTTCTGGCAGCCTCTTTTATCGTATTTTCGCGGTAGACATTGAGGATGAACAATAAAATAGCCGCAATGATACCGGTCCAGATGACAATCATACCGAGACCGTATTTTCTGACTTGCGCCATGAATCCGTCGATGTTCATTGATAACTCCAGGGGAGAAGAGGTCTGCAACCCATCTTCGCGGACAAAAACTCCGTAATAAACAGCAATTAATGCAAGAGATGCTCCAATCTTTAATTAATACCACCGGTTGGAGAGACCACAACCCAGTTGGATGATTTTTCATCCGCCCGGCTGCCCGGAGACGCCATCCGCTTGACTCACACCGGGAATGATCGGCGCACGGGCAAGTTCAGTCAGGTTGTTTTTTGGCGCGAATGGTGCAAATCGGTTAACGCGGGGAGCGAAATGACATGGAAGCACTTGACAGGGATACCGCCAAAAAGCTGTATGAACAGTACCGCAAACAGCGCGACGGCATCAGGAACAGGCCGGAGATGGCTTCGATCTGCCTGATCTGCGGCTCGATCCATATCATTCCAAAGGAAGGGGATGCCTATAAATTAGTCTGCCGCAGCTGCGGATTTGCCTTTTTCCGCTATCAATGTCCAGCCTGCGGGAAGACTGTTGACGGGCGCGACCCGCAAAACCCGGCCTGCCGGGAATGCGGCCTGCGGCTCTGCACCTGCGAAGCCTGCGGCTGCGCACCAGAAACCAGTGACGAAAGGGATATTTCATGACAAGAGCAGAGATCGGCAGCACCGTAACCGTCAGTTATATCGGCACGTTGGATAACGGCCGGATCTTCCACAGTACCGACGAGCAGGGAGCGTTGACCTTCACGATCGGCGGCGACCAGGTGTTTGCTGGCCTGGAACGGGCCATAATAGGCATGGTCTCCGGAGAGGTGAAAAACGTCGTGCTCAAGGCCGAAGAGGCTTACGGCGCGCGCCTGCCGGAAAACATCATCACCTTAAGCCGCGGCAACTTTCCTGCCGGGAAAGAGATCAAAGTGGGTCAAAAATTAAGCATCGAGTTCAAGGGAGGAGCCTCACGGGTGATGATCGTGACAGACGTCGCTGAAACGGAAATTACGCTGGACGGCAACCACCCGCTG
>JAURXC010000227.1 GCA_030654645.1 Deltaproteobacteria bacterium
CGTCTCTTCTCTTTTCGTCGCCTTTCGTAAGCGTTCCCGAGACCTTCCAGGACCAGTGCAGATAACGGTAGCGTTCAGGATTCAAATTTACTTTTTTTATCAACCCTGAAGCGGACCCTTTGCTCTGTGCCATTATTGCAACAAGTCCGGTATCGCTATCCCTGACCGGTGTGTAGTTGGTCTTTCCTTTAAAAGTCTTGGTTTCCCAACCTGATAGTCCATTGTGGGTGAAATTGCTGACGGCAAAAACCTCGGCATCAGCAGTTCCATAAAACAGTGCCACGTAAAGAAGTATGAGTATAGCTGAGGATCTATTCATAGCTTTACTACCAGGAATAAGATAATTAATATACCGGACGAGTTCAGTGTGGCGTTAAACACAGGTTCATCGCCCCTGTTTCAAAATATCCCGGTAAGGCCAGTCAGCCATGCCACCTTCCAGAATATATAGCCGCTCTTCGTCAATGCCCTGGGATTTAAGATATTCATAGGTGTTCACAGCACCACCCTTGCCGCGTGGGCAGATTATTATAACCGGCGAAACGGAAGAGATGATTGCCGGAATAATCCTGTCGAGTCGCTTTTTCTCTGTGTCGCTCTTTACCGGATAGGCATTGGTTTCGAAGGAATTTGCAAAATGGTGTTCCTCGAAATCGTCCGCTTCCTGAATGTCTACTATCTGCATTTCTTTCTTCTGTTCAAGAGCGGTTTTAAATTCTTCCGTTTTGATATATTGGGTGGCAAAGGCAGAACCTGCTGTAAAAACAATAATTGCCACAAGTATAAAATTTCTGATCATGATCCCTCCAATAATTTTTGTAACGGATAGCATTCTTTAGCATTGAAAGGCAAATTGATTATTCGTATAATTACGATCATATCTATCGTTTGTATAAATACGAGGAGCTTTTATGACATTGAAGCAGTTGGAAGTATTTGTAGCGATAGCAGAATCCCGCAGTTTCTCCAGGGGGGCGGAGAATAACTGTATTACCCAGTCAACCGCCAGCCAGCATATTCATGGATTGGAAGAAGAACTCGGGATACGACTTTTTGACAGGGGCAGGGGAGGGGCTCTGCTTACGGAGGCGGGAAAGCTCTTCTTTGAACATGCACAAAAAATCCTGTCAGAATGTGAAGACACGCGCTCGGTGATCAGGCGATTCGTAGGTATGGAGGATGTTGTTTTGCGGGTCGGAGCAAGCAACATTCCTGGCACCTGGTTGATTCCGGATGTTTTAGGGCGGTTTGTCGGCCAGTTCCCAAAAGTTCGCCTTGAAGTACTTCAGGGAGACAGCCATTCCGTGCTTGACCAACTCATTAAAGAGGAGATCGAACTCGGATTTATTGGTGGTTATTTCGAAGATGAACGTATTGAATTCAAGCCGATGGGTCGTGATACGATCATATTTGCAGCTTCTACCGAGTTGATCGCACTGAGAAATCATGACCTGGAACGGGAAGATCTGTGCAGAGTCCCGCTTTTGGTGCGTGAGGACGGATCAGGAACGCAGAAAGCGGTATACGAAGCACTGTCAAAGACATGGACGGTAAATAAGGAGAATCTGAATATTGTGGCAGTGTTGGGCAGCAGCGAAGCGATACGGCGGGCCCTGCTGAAAGGGACGGGCTATGCATTCATTTCCAGTATGTCCATCTCGGACGATCTTGCCAATGGTCGGTTGTTTGAGTTCAACATACCGGGGTTGGAGATCACCAGACATTTTTATGCTGCACGAAGACATGCACGCGATCTATCTCCGGCAGCGGCTGAGTTTTGGAGCATCATGACGGCCTCGGAACAACAGTCCAAGTAAACGATGAATTACTGTTTAAGAGGTCCTGATGTTCAAATCCGGCAATAGCAATACTCTACTCAACTTTTACAAACTGGCCCTTTTCGCCACATTTCTCACACTTCTGGGGTTTGCAACGTCCTTCCTTGCTGAATCCGCACGAACATTTCCAGGTTGCCATTTTTGATACCTCCTGCAGTGTGAATTAAGTTAATAATAAAAGTGTCGCCTGATCAAATCAGGGACTGATCCGAACCCGGCGGCCATCCACCTTGATTCTGCCTTCAGCAAACAACTTGATTGCAGCAGGAAAAACACGATGCTCCTCTTTCTGAATTCTTGCCGAAAGAGACTCTTCCGTATCATCCTGCTCCACTGGTACTACCGACTGTAATATTATCGGACCGGTGTCCGTGCCTCCATCGACCAGATGCACGGTGCATCCCGAATAACGCACTCCGTAATCCAGTGCCTGCTGCTGGGCGTGAAGACCTGGAAAGGAAGGGAGCAGAGCAGGGTGGATGTTCATGATGGCATTGGGGAAAGCGTTGACCATCGTGTCCGTCAGAATCCTCATGAATCCGGCAAGGACTACAAGTTTCACATCATGCTTACGCAGGATTTCAGCCGTGGCCTTGTCATATTCATTCCTGTCGGGAAAATTCCTGTTTTCATGGATTACCACAGGAATCCCGTGATTGGCGGCGCGAGTCAGAGCGTATGCATCCGGTTTATTGCTGATCACGCAGGCGATGGTTGCTGCAATGTCACCGGATTCGATGTGATCAATAATAGCCTGCAGGTTCGTGCCGCTTCCTGAAACAAGTACACCCAATCTGCAATTAACCTTGGCGGTCATTGGGTCATGCCTCCACAAGCTCTACACATTCGTCACCAACCCGACAAGCCGCAATCTCGCCGATGATCCAAGCCTTTTCGCCCAACCCCTTCAAACGGTCGATTACCTCTTCAGCCTGATCTTCGGCCACTGCCAGCACCATTCCAATTCCCATGTTAAAGGTACGGTACATTTCGTTCAGCTCAACATTACCGGCATCGCGCAGCAAATCAAAGAGCACCGGACGTTCCCAACTATTCAGATGGATCTTTGCAACGCATCCCTTTGGCAGAACACGGGGAACATTTTCAAGCAAGCCGCCACCGGTAATGTGGGCAATACCCTTGATCGAAAAATCCTTCAGAAGATTCAGAATTGAGCGTACATAAATACGGGTAGGGGTCAACAACACGTCGGCAACACTGTTGCCGGTCCCAGGTAGTTCAGAACCAATTTCGAGCCCCATATTGTCAAAAATCAGCTTTCTTGCAAGGGAATAACCATTACTGTGAAGTCCGCTGGATGCTATACCGATCAATCTATTACCGACCGAAATGCAGGATCCGTCGATAATCGAGTCACGATCTACAACGCCAACTGTGAACCCGGCAACATCATATTCGCCGTCGGCATAAAATCCGGGCATTTCTGCGGTTTCACCACCAATCAGCGCACATCCTGCCTGTTTGCAGCCTTCGGCAATACCTTTGACTACTTCAGCAGCCTTTTCTGGCAGCAGCTTTCCGGTTGCGAGGTAATCGAGAAAAAAAAGCGGTTCAGCACCCTGTACAATGATGTCATTGACGCACATGGCTACCAGGTCTATTCCAACCGTGTCATGGCGGTCCGCCATGAAGGCAATTTTCAGTTTGGTGCCAACTCCGTCTGTTCCGGAAACAAGTACGGGATTTTTGTATTTTGAAGCATTCAGCGAGAACAACCCGCCGAAACCGCCGATATCGGCCAAAACTTCAGGTCGGGAGGTAGCCTTGACCAACGGCTTGATCATATTGACAAAACTGTTGCCGGCAGCAATATCCACACCGGCGTCTTTATAGGTTGCGCGTTTATCACTCATCTTTTATTAACCTCCTCAGGCAAAGGATATTTGTAAAACATGGCCCTCTAAAAGTCAATTTGAAACTGTTACAAAAGGTGGCTTAGTAAGAATATCTCTTGACAAATCCGCATGTTTTGGGATTATTGATGCACAATGACAGCGCAAGCCATAACATTCATAACATTATCCACCAAGACAATCAGCAGCCTGTTTCTGGCATGCATGATGGTTATCAACTGGACAGCTCCGGCCAACGCGGATATATATCGCTATGAAGATGATGAGGGCATTGTTCATTTCACCGACGCCCCCACCGACAAGCGCTTCAAGGTCTTCATGCGGGACTTGAAAAAAGATCGTGAACTGCGTACCAAGTTGAAGTATGCCCGTTCCGTCAATCCTGCGGAATATGAACATCTGATCAAAAACTGCGCTGATAAATATGGCGTCAGCACCTCCCTGGTCAAGGCGGTTATCCATGCCGAGTCCGGCTATAATCCCAATGCAGTTTCAAGCAAGGGAGCGAGCGGACTGATGCAACTGATGCCTGCAACGGCAAAGTCACTCAAGGTTGCCGATCGTTTTAACCCCAAGGACAACGTGGAAGGCGGCGTCAAATATCTTCGCTTTCTGCTGGATACTTTTCGGGGTGATGTGTCGCTGGCGCTGGCCGCATATAATGCCGGACTCAGCAATGTGGCAAAATATGGCGGAATTCCCCCATTCAACGAAACCAGAACTTACGTAAACCGGGTTCTTTCCTATATGCAGACTTATCAATCAAGTGGTATTTAATGACAGCCGAACGCTCCAGCCAGATTCTTAACATTCCCAACATTCTTACAATGATGAGGATTGCAGCAATTCCACTTTTGGCTGCTCTGCTCATGTCACCTTCAAAATCATCCGGTTTCTGGGCTGCGGCAGTCTTTGCAATAGCGTCGATTACCGATTGGCTGGATGGCTATCTGGCACGCCGCATGGGAATTGTGACGGTGTTCGGCAAGTTTCTTGATCCGATCGCCGACAAACTGATAGTCATGGCTGCAATGGTCATGATTTTGCCGTTCGGACGGGTTCCGGCCTGGATGGTGCTTGTAATTCTTGGGCGTGAAATGATCATCACCGGTTTGCGTGGGATTGCTTCAAGCGAAGGGATTGTGATACAGGCCAGCGATCTGGGCAAGTTCAAGACCATATTTCAAATCGTAGCCATTCTGGGGCTTGTTCTTCACTATGATTACAACTGGTTCTTCGGGATTGCTCATCCGCTGCTGACGGTCAACATGCACAACATCGGAATGTTTTATCTCTGGATTGCGACAATTCTGACAATCTGGTCGGGAGTTGACTATCTGGCCAGATTCGTACGGGTTCTCACTCGCTGAGTAGTCCTTTACCTGTTTGATTTCCCCAATTGTATCTCGAAAGTTTCACCGTTGTAATTGAATCTAACCCGGTTTTTCTGAATCACCTCTACCTTGACGCCTTCGATAACAGACCCAGCCGAAACCGGAATACCGTTGACCACTGCCACGCTATCGGAAACACCTTCCTGAAAAGCAATGCCGTTTACCCTCAATACTGGAACTGTTTTTGATGCAATTTGTGGCTGAACTGTCATTTCGTTCCGGATTATCTTATGATCTGTGTGCTTAATATCCGAATTCAGCTGAAGAGTACGACTCTGCTCCGGTACGGAGGCTACAGCTTTCATTTGCGGTTTGGAGATAGTCGTCTTGACTGATTCCGCTTTTCTGGCTGGAACAATCTCGACGTTATCCGGCAGTTTCTCGGTTTTGACATCAGTAGCGGCAGGAGTCTGGGACTTAGAAGGAGATTGAATCTTTTCGGACACAATATTATTTAGCTTAAACGGCAAAGTGTCCTGTTTCATAAACATGTAGGTGGCTACGGAACCGCCGGCAAATAAAAGTAATGCGGCTAGTACGACGCCGGTAGTTGAAAAGCGTTGAGAACTTTCGCTTCTCAGGATATCCGAGTCTATCTTCAAGGTGTCCGGTCTGCTTGCGCCCCTTTCATCTTCAAGTTTTTTCAATGCTTTCAGAATTGAGCTCATAGCGATTCCCGCATCAATTGTTCCTCAGATTTGCCGGGCGAACGGTTTTATCGTAACCATACAAATATGCGACTGTCTGTGCGCCAACGGTGTCGTTTGCGGGAATAAGGTTCTTTTTCTGAAATGCCCGTACCGCTTCTAGCCCGGCTTGACTAAAAACACCATCAATCGGACCATTGTAAACCCCGGCAAGCTTTAGAAGCTTCTGAAGCGCCCTGATCTCATACTTCATGTCACCAACGGAAATATTATCCGGGATCTGGTATAGATTATTCCAGACCAGATAACAGGTTCCGCTGGCCAAGGATTCCAGTTCTCTGATTGGAACAGAATTGCGCTCGGACAGGGCAGGTGAGATGTTTGCCGTTTCCGCAGATACTGACGTGACGGCCAGATAGTATTTACCATGGTTGCCGGCGATACGTGTCTCAAGCAGGAAAGGGATGTCAATGTTGATTGCCTCACGCAAGGTTGCCTTGATCTCGGTAATCCTGAGATGCCGATTCCTGGCCAGAACAACTGCGGTTTCAGGTATGGTTAACCTGCTGCCCAGCACTTTCACCCTAGCAACATTCCATCGGGACAAAATATCATTAAAAGCCTGCAGGTTGGCGCTGTTTTGTTCCAGCGCCAAAAGCTGCTTTTCAAGGGGGGCAACGCCAGTAGTTGCTTGTGGTGAAGCCGGTTGGGGTGATATGGAAGATTCCGGTGTATTCGTATGCAATGATGAATCATTCGCAGTATTTGAATGAGCGGATAACTCTCTGGGGCCAGCTTTTGTTTGCCCCGGAATCCAACGGACCGAGAACATTGAGAGAATTGTGATCAGCACGATCATCGCCACGATGGCCGAAAACACGAATTTCAGGTAGCGCCGCTGAGGCACATTCAGGATTTCCCTGATGGCACGTGTAACGATTCCGGAACTTATTCTCCGTTTTTCATCTCCGTATGCAACAAGCAAGGCACGGTCACACAGAATATTGATCATGCGCGGTACTCCGCGGGTGTACAGATAAATCCAGCGAATTGCAAACAGGCTGAAAGAAACACCACCGGTTTCACCGGCAACTTCCATTCTCCGTCGAATGTAGGAACGGGTCTCATCCATGCTCATTGACCTTAATCGATAACGGACAGCAATACGCTGATTAAGTTGGCGCAACTCCGGGCGGGCGAGCAGCTCTTCCAATTCCGGTTGACCTGCCAGCACGATCTGAATAAGCTTATCATTTTCTGTTTCCAGATTGGAAATAAGACGGAGTTGTTCAAGGACATCGGGACGCAGGTTCTGTGCTTCGTCAATTACAAGCACAACCGTTGTTCCCTTGGAATTTTCAGCCAGAAGAAATCTGTTCAGTTCCGCAAGTAGTTCATTGGTATATTCGCTACTTGAGTTTAGGCCAAATTCCTGGTTAATACTTCGAAGTAGTTCCACTCCGCCAAGGCCTGGGTTAAATATCAATGCGGAACGGTAATTTTCGTCGCCAAGTTGGCTTAGAAGGGTTCTTAGCACCGTTGTCTTGCCGGTACCCACTTCTCCTATCAGTTCTATGAACCCATAATGATTATTGATGCCGTATAACAGGTGAGCAAAGGATTCTTTATGGTTCTTGCTAAGATAGATAAAACGCGGATTTGGCGTCAAGGTAAACGGTTTTTCATTGAATCCGAAGTATTTAGTATACATATGAGTGACCAAGAAAAGAGTGGTTCAGGTGGATAGTCCTATGGAAGTGAAGTTATGTAATAAACTATTGAGCCTCTTGCAAAAGTGTATGCAGTAAATTGAATATAGCCGACCTCTTTCCCGTATAAAAGTTGAGCTTCACAAGTAACCATCTGATATTATTGCTTTGCGAGAACAAACAATAACAGGGGGTAACCGATGAAGCTCAAGGAAAGAATATCATGGCTTATGGACACAGTACAGCAAAGCCTGTTTCCCCATCTTAATGAATGTCTCCCTGAGCCGCTTACTGGAAGGGAGAAGCACTTGGTCAAGATTCTTGAGCTGATTCAGATTGAGAAATACGTACCTGTCACCGCCAGTCGGCAGTGGTTGGGACGACCGATCAAAGAGCGCGAAGCTATTGCCAGGGCTTTTGTTGCCAAGGCAATCTTGAAGTATCAACATACCAGTTCATTGAGAAACGAATTGCGAAGCACCCCGAACCTGCGGTTCATCTGCGGCTTTGCCAAGAGGCAGGATGTCCCTTCTGAGGCTACATTCTCCAGAGCGTTTGGAGAGTTTGCCAAAGCCGGGCTGGGAGTTAAGGTTCACGATGCCTTGGTAAAGGAGCATCTGAGCTCGGAATTGATTGGCCACGTCAGTCGGGATTCTACCGCCATCGTTGGCCGGGAAAAGCCCGCGAAGAAGATTAAACAAGCCAAGATTGCCAAGAAAAAAGGCCGACCTGCCAAAGGAGACATCCGGCAGCCTGCTGTGCCTAAGCGTCTTGACGTCCAGCGGAACCAAACAGCGGAAGAGGCCATTGCTTTGTTGCCAACGGTTTGTAACCGCGGAGTCAAGAAGAACGCCAAGGGCTACACAGAAACCTGGAACGGCTTTAAATTACACATAGACGTGAACGACTGCGGTCTGCCGTTGAGTGCCGTACTGACATCCGCTTCCGTACATGACAGCCAGGTTGCCATTCCGCTGATGAAGTTGACCAGCGGCAAAGTTGACTACTGCTATGATCTCATGGATGCAGCCTATGACGCTGCCCAATTATGGGAGCAAAGCAGAGACCTTGGGCATGTGCCGATTATAGACCGCAACCCGCGGCGCAAAGAGGCGGTTCCAATGGCACCGCATGAAGCCGAGCGCTATAACGAACGGACTGCTTCGGAACGATGCAATAGCCGCCTCAAGGAAGACTTCGGCGGCCGAAGCGTTATGGTTCGCGGATCACACAAGGTCATGATGCACCTGATGTTCGGAATGCTCGCGCTGTTTGCAGATCAGTTGCTCAAAGTAACTGGTTGTTGATTGTCAAAGACCAAAAATGCCACACAGAGGGAATATTATGTCCAAAACATGAAAAACTACGGCCTGAATTTTCTCTGTAAGCTGGTTTCACGGGGAAAACAGTCGGGACTGGCTCTATGCAAGGCTCAACCAGTTATACAAAGCCTTTTTGCAAGAGGCTCTATTGTATATTCCATAAAAACTAATTATTTTCAAGCCATTTAAAAGAACTTTACCTGCCTTATAAGCATGAATCAAACAAATGAATGGACCAAAAGCGATGCAATACATTAAGTATGATGCTGCAACTAACTATAAAACAAATGAATATACACTTGAGCGCCAATCTGTTTCTTCCCGATACCCTGTTTGTGTTTCAGGTTATTATGCCGGCCTGATCCAAAATGAAGGTGATGCCATCTGGAAGCAGTGCAT
>JAURXC010000297.1 GCA_030654645.1 Deltaproteobacteria bacterium
CACACCTATTCGTTTAATGATGTGATGGAATATTTTTTCGCGGGAGATGTCTGCCATGAGGACGCTCTCGCATTTGCCAAAACGATTCACTACCAGGACCTGATGCCATTCATGCGGATGGAGGATGGTTTTATCGACACCCTCGACCGACTCAAGGGGCATACGTCACTGGCGGTCTGCACCAACCGGGCAACTTCGATGGATATGATCATCGAGGATTTCGGGCTTTCGGGATACTTCGACTGCGTCATGACCGCAGCGCAGGTTACCAGGCCAAAGCCACACCCGGAGCCGCTTTTAAAGGTGTTGGACCACTTCGGGATAGAGTCGCGGGAAGCGCTCTTTATCGGAGACGGCGAAGTTGACATGCAGTCGGCCAAAGCGGCCGGCGTACCCTTCATCTCCTACAAGTCCCACCTGCCGGCCCTGGCCCGCATCGAACACCATGCCGAGATTGTCCGGCACGTGTTCACCTCGCATTAATAAAAAAGCTCCGTGACCTTCATGATCACGGAGCTTTTTTTGGCATAAGCCTTTAAATCACCTTACCAGCTTGGACAGCTTTTTAAATTCCTCGGTTCCGGCCACCTTTAGCAACTGGAACATTGCCGATTCGGTACAGGTCGGCACGGCGCCGGTCAGAGTCATCGCCTCGATCGCGGTCTGCCAGTTATGCTTGCTACGGCTCATCACCGCATCCTTGACGATATGCACCTCAAAACCGGCATCGCGCAGCTCGATCACGGTCTGAAGAACGCACACATGGGTTTCCATTCCGGTGATGATGACCTGGGTGCGGCCGGTCGCCTTGAGTTTTTCAACGAATTCAGTGCTTCCGCAACAGCTGAACGCCATCTTCTCGTAACAGCTTGCCATGGCAGCCTTCTCTTTCAACTCCGGCAAGGTTGCGCCAAGCCCCTTGACGTACTGTTCCGTGATCAGCACCGGCACATTCAACTCCGCCGCACTCTCCAGCAGAATACCGATGTTTCTGGTCAGCTTGCGCAGCACCTTTTCATCCATCGCGACGCACAGCTTCTCCTGCACATCGATCACCACCAGCACAGCCTTGTCCCGCTCCAGAAAGAATCTGTCCTTTACCGACATGCCCCGTCTCCTTTCGTTCAGTCCCGTTTGAGTTCGATACCCAGTTCCGTTATCTTTTTGCGCAACGTGTTGCGGTTGATGCCCAGTATATCCGCCGCCTTGACCTGGTTCCAGCGGGTTTTTTCAAGTATGAAGCGTATCAGCGGGCGCTCGACCTGCTCCAGCACCATGGCATGAATGTCGCCTTTATCCAGCTTTTCCACTCCGACCATGCTGGAACGCAGCTTCATATCAACCAGCGATTCGAGCGACTCTTCCTGTGATCCTTTTTGCGGCAGGTCAGGGGCAGGAGTCAATCCTTCAAAATCATGTGGTGTCAACAGCGGGTCGTTGGAGAGGATCACAGCCCGCTTGATGGTATTTTCAAGCTCCCGCACATTGCCGGGCCAGGAATAGGCCGATAACAACGTCACGGCATCATCTGTCAGGCGCTTTGAATGCACCGACATCTCGGCGCAGGAACGCTCCAGGAAGTATTGCGCCAGATCCGGGATGTCGTCACGCCGCTCGCGCAGCGGCACCAGTGTGATCGGCACCACATTCAGACGATAGTAGAGATCCTCGCGGAATTCCTTCTGGCGCACTTTTTCGACCAGCGCCTGGTTGGTGGCGGCCACGATCCGCACATCCACGGGTATATTCTGGTTTCCGCCGATCCTGGTGACTTCCTGTTCCTGCAGCACACGCAGGATCTTGGCTTGCAGGTCCAGCGGCATGTCGCCGATCTCGTCGAGAAAGATCGTGCCGTGATTGGCCTGTTCGAATTTCCCCTGTTTGCGTTCACCGGCGCCGGTATAAGCGCCCTTTTCGGACCCGAACAGTTCGCTTTCCAGCAGATCGCGGGGAATAGCGGCACAGTTGATTGCCACGAACGGTTTCCCCAGGCGGCCGGAGTTGAAGTGCACCGCCCGCGCCACAAGCTCCTTGCCGGTACCGGACTCCCCCTGGATCAGCACCGTGACATCGCTGACGGCGACTTTGCCGATGGTCTTGTAGACCTCGCGCATGGCCGGAGAATTGCCGACGATGTTCTTTTCCACCTGGTAGCGTTCCTTGAGCTCCTGCTTCAGCGAAGAAACCTGCCCGGCGATTTCGCGGGCCCGGGAAACCTTTTCGATGATCGCGTCGATCACATCCAGGTCAAAGGGCTTGGTGATATAGTCGTATGCCCCGCGCTTCATTGCTTCGACCGCATTTTTCATGCTGGCTTCGGCGGTCATGATCACCACCAGCAGGTCGTTTTTCAACTCGCGAACCTTGTCCAGCAGATCTAGGCCGTTGATGCCCGGCATCTTGATATCGAGAATGGCCAGGTCATAGCAGTTATCCTTGATCAGCTCCAGGGCCTGACGGCCGTCGTGGGCCAGGTCCACGGTAAAGCCCTTGCGCTTGAGAGCTTTTGAAAGGACCCAGCGCATGCTTTCTTCATCATCGGCTACCAGAATTCGAGTTAGCGGCATAAAAACCTCGGTTATGAGTTTGTAAAGTTTTTGAGTTCTTAGAGTTTATTGAGTTTGTGAGGACTGAACTCGCAAACTCATAAACTCTCAAACTGATTTTATTGCACCAGCGGCAGCAGCACCGTAAATTTTGTTCCGTGTCCAGGGCTCGATTCGACCTTGATCATGCCGCGATGCTCCTGGACGATTTTATGGCAGATGGTCAGTCCCAGGCCGGTCCCGCCCGATTTGGTGCTAAAGAACGGGGTCCAGATGTTTTCCAGGTCCTGCTGCGGAATACCGGGACCGTCATCGCCGACCTCGATCGCCACCATGCGCGAGCGCCGCTCATTCTGGGCCATGCGGTAATCCGACAGAACTCTGCTGGATACCGTCAGACGGCCGTCTTCGCCCATTGCATCAATCGCGTTGCAAATCAGGTTCAGAAACAGCCGGGTCAGCATTTCCTCGTCAGCCATGATTTCCGGGATACTGGGATCGAAATGCTTGATGAAAGCGATCTCGCGGCCGGCAGCGGCATGTTGCTGCAGCAGCAGGATATCACCCAGGATCTTGTGCAGATTCACCGGGGCCAGCCTGAGTCCGCGTGGCGAGGCCAGTTCCAGCAGTTCGCGGATGATGTGGTCGATCCGCTCGGTCTCACGGATCATTACCCGGGTGTACTCCAGCATCTCGCTCTCCGGATCGAACTCACGCTCCAGCAACTGGGCGGCGCCCTTGATGCCGCCCAGCGGGTTTTTAACCTCGTGGGCCAGTCCGGCTGCCAGCGTGCCCAGGGTCGAAAGTCGGTCCGACTGTCGTACCGCCGCCTCCAGTTCACGGATATAGGTGATGTCCTTCAATGTGAGGATGGCGCCGATATTTTCGCCACTTTCCATGACCAGGGGGTAGCAGGTGACTGCAACCGGTATGATCCTTCCGGTTGAACGGACAACTACATTTTCGTGGTCGGAAATGGTAATGCCGGTGCGAATGGTCTTTGAAACCATTTCCAACAGGGTTGTTTCCAGTGCAAACAATTTTTCAAACAGTGCGCCTTGGGCCTGCCTTTTTGAGAAACCGGTGATCTCCTCGGCGGCCGGATTGCACAGGGTTATCAGACCGCTGCTGGCCACGACGATAACCCCGTCCCCCACGCTGTCAATGACAGTGGCGTAATAATCGTCGCGCTGTTTCTGCATTTTTTCCGTAGTGGGATTAATCGGCAACATGGTCTGGCGCGTCGGATACGGCGCGAATCCTTTCTGTCAATTGCACTATGTCGGCCGCCGTATGGGCCGAATTGGCCGCCCGGCGGATTTCGGAGGCCCCGGAAAAGCCCTTGGCGTACCACCCGATATGTTTCTTCATCTCCCGCACCGCCACCGCCTCGCCGCACTCCCCGGCAAACAGTTGCAGATGCCGGAGGATAGTATCGGCCCGTTCCGATACCCTGACCGCGTTGAAATATCCCCGTTCGGCCAGTTCGAGCGTTTGCCGGAATATCCAGGGATTGCCCAAGGCGCCCCTGGCGATCATGATGCCGTCACAGCCGGTTTCCCGAAGCATCCGCAGACAGTCCGGCGCGGTAAACAGATCGCCGCTGCCAAGGACCGGAATCGACAGACCGGCTTTCATGGTCCGGATATGGTTCCAGTCAGCCTGGCCGGAAAACATCTGGCTGCGGCTGCGCGGGTGCAGGGTGACGGCATCGCATCCTTCGGCTTCCGCAATCCTTGCCACCTCGAGGTAAACATCATCGCCGCAATGCCATCCGGAGCGGATTTTGACCGTCAGCGGAAGAGTGGTTGCCTTACGTACAGCGCGGATAATGGCGGCAATCCTGGCGGTGTCCTGCAAAAGTGCACTGCCGGCGCCGGTGCCGACCACCTTGCGTACCGGACAGCCCATGTTTATGTCCAGCAGGTCTCCATAACCGGAGACCATTTTTGCCGCCTCGGCAAGATCGGAGGGTGAATCACCAAACAGCTGGATGCCGAGGGGGCGGTCCTCAACGCAGCTCTTAAGGAGGGCCAGCGTCTTTATGCCTTCACGCACCAGGCCATTCACACTGACCATTTCGGTAAAGGCCAGAGCAGCTCCTTCGCCACGGCAGAGCAGGCGGAACGGAAGATTTGTAATTCCAGCCAGGGGGGCAAGCACGACGTTGTGCGCCAGAACAAGGCTACCAATTGTTAATGATTTTAACATGATACACACTGACAGCAACAACCGGAAGGAGAGAACCAGAACCTGATATGCCTATTTTTTGGGCATAGTAACACAGCCGCAATAAATGGCAAGGTCAAAATGGAGATTTTTATTGCCAATACTGAAAAATCCGTTTTTAATAGCAAATCAATCCAAAAACATGAACAGGAGAAACCAGATGTTTGGAATCGGCATGCCGGAAATGATTATAATACTCGTGATCGCCCTGATCGTAATCGGGCCGCACAAACTGCCGGAACTGGCCAAATCGCTGGGCAAGGGACTAGCCGAGTTCAAGAAGGCCTCGGAAGATTTCCAGAAGAATGTACAGGAGGAAGCCGTTAAAAGCGAAGAGGTAAAAAAGGAAACTCCGCCACTGGCTCAACCTGCCCAGGCAGAAAGTGTTGACACCCAAAAAACGTCGGAAGCCCAGCCGGCATCCAAGAATGACGCTCCCAAAGCCTGACGCTCCCGATTGTTTTTCATAAAGCAAACGACAAAAAGAGAGCCGGGATTACCCGGCTCTCTTTTTGTTGTGCCCGTCTAAAGCAGCCTTTATTTGACCTTGATATTGATCTGTTTCGGTTTGGTTTCCTCTTTCTTGGGTAGTGTTATGGTCAGCACGCCCCTCTCGCAATTGGCCTCGACTTTTTCCTGGTTGATGGTTGCGGGCAACGTGAAACTGCGCTGGAAGGTTCCAAAATAACGTTCAATGCGATGATAGTTCTCTTTTTTCACCTCATCTTCATGTTTGCGCTCTCCCCGGAGAATCAGGGTGTTATCCTCGATACGGACGTCTATATCCTTCTGGTCCACATCCGGCAGTTCGGCCTTGATCACGATCGAGTCCCCGGTCTCGTAGATATCGACCGCCGGCTGCCAGATTCCCTCCTTGATATCCTCTCCCGGAAGATCGTGATTCCATGAGAGATTAAGGAGCCGGTTCATCTGATCCTGCATCGAGCGCAGTTCCCTTAACGGATTGTACTTGACAAGTGCCATCGCTTTATCCTCCTTTTTAGTTAGTTAGCTGGAGACATCCCTTATTAAATTATAATAACTGATTCGAGCCTGTCAAGGACTCCAGGCTGAACAGTTTCAGTTCCGCAATCAGGTAGCCGTTTCCAGGAAATCCAGACTTTTCAGTTTTCTGCCAACATGGGTGGACAGCGCTTCGTCAAGCAGCATTCCGGCCTGAAGCACCCCTTCAGCATTGAATCGCACCGCGCCGAAGCGGCCGGTTGACAGGCAGGAGAGCAGATCCTTCCGGGTTTGAACCGTAACGGATCGGCCGCTTTTGACACAAAAACGGCAGCACAACCCGGCGCCCTGCTGCATGAAAGCTTCGCGTTCGTCAAAAGGCGCCCCGCAGCGACTACAGCTTTCGAGCAAAGGCCTGTAGCCGAGTATGTTCAACAGATTGATTTCAAACATTCTGCGGTCGTGGTCGTCAGACACACCGGAATCCAGCCTTTCCAGGTAGGAGACCAGCAGGCGAAACAGGCGCGGAAGCGGCTGCCCTTCTGGTGTAATCCACTCCACCAGTTCGCAGGCGTACAACGCATGGGCAATGGCGCTCAAACCGCCGCGAATGCCGGGATAAACCGTGATCACGTCCGCCTGCCGCAAGGATGACAACCCTTCCTTGCGCACCGACTGCAGGTTGATGCGGGCAAACGGCTCGAGAGCCGGCCCGAAACGTTTGCGGCTGTTGCGTGCTCCGCGAGCGAAGCCCTTCATTCTGCCATGTTCAAGCGTGAACAGGGATGCGATCCGGTCGCTGTCACCGTAGTCGCATGACGAAAGGACCACGGCCTGAAGTTTTTCCTGAAGCATTTGACTGGTCCCGATAAGCCCGGTAAATCAGAAAATGGTGATGGATTAAAAACTATGCTACAATTTTCCGGCGTTCCGTAGTAATGCCAATCACTACTGAAAATTGCCACAACAGCACGTCCACCAACATTATCACACAAGGCCGACCACATGATAGCTCCGGAAACACTCTCAAGGCTGGAATTCGACAGACTGCTGACCGAAATTGCCACTCACGCCCACAGCGAAGGCAGCATGGAACTTATCCATGCCTTCTCTCCTACTTGCAATCTTGCCGCCTTGCGGGACAAGGCGGGACGTATCGCCGAGATTCGCAACCTGCGGCGCTTCGGCATTTCCCTCTCCCTGGGCGCTTTTGAGGACATCCGTTCTTCGCTCGACCGGCTTAAACCGGCCGGGGCTTTTTTAACCCCTCAGGAACTGCTGCCGTTCATTCCGGTGCTGGATATTTTCTCTGCCATTGCCCGACAGTTCTCCCCCCGTGACGACATTCCGCTGCTTAAAACGCTCGAACCGCAACTGAAGAGTTTCCCGGACATACTGGAGCCGCTATCGGCTTCCATAGACCATGACGGCAGCATCATGGATTCGGCCTCGACCTTTCTCAGGGAAACCCGACGCGCCAAGCGTACTCTGGCCAGCCGCATCCGCAAGAAAATCGAGGAGATCATACGCGACAGCGGCATCGAAATTTTCCTGCAGGACGATTTCATCACCCAGCGTTCCGGGCGCTGGGTGATCCCGGTGCGGATGGATTCCAAGGGCATGGTCAAGGGTGTGGTGCATGATGTTTCTTCCTCGGGAGAGACCGCTTTCATGGAACCGCTGGAAATAATTCCCTTCGTCAATGAACTGGAGAATCTGGCCGCCGAGGAGAAAGCCGAAGAGATTAGAATTCTGCGCCAGCTCTCAAGCTGGATTCGTGAGGATGCACCGGAACTGGCAGCCTGCTTTGAAACGTTGCTGGTGCTGGATACTCTCAACAGCATCGCCCGCTTTGCCGAAGAGTTCGAACTTGAGCCTGCCACACTGAATGAAGATGGAGAGCTGCGGCTGGTGGAAGCCCGCCATCCGCTACTGCTGATGATGCAGAAACGCGGAATGCTGCCACGGGTCGAACCGCTGGCACTGCAACTCGGAGGCAAGAGCGGCACCGACTCGGTGATGGTGATCACCGGCCCCAATGCCGGCGGCAAGACCATCGCCCTCAAAACAGCCGGGATGCTGTCGTTGATGGCGCTTTGCGGGCTGCCGGTGCCGGCCGGGCCACGCTCGACCTTTCCCCTGCTGGAGATGCTGCTGGTGGATATCGGCGACGAGCAGTCCATCG
>JAURXC010000228.1 GCA_030654645.1 Deltaproteobacteria bacterium
GGCAAACAGCGCATTGGCAACCGCCGGGGCGATCGGAGGCACGCCCGGCTCGCCCACGCCACCGGGAGGTTCGTCGCTGTCGATGATATAAGCCTCTACCTTGGCCATGCCCTGCATGCGCACCAGCTGGTAATCATTAAAATTGCCCTGCTCCACCCGCCCGTTGTTGAGGGTGATCGCCCCGAAGAGCGCCGCCGAGAGGCCGAAGGTGATGCCGGACTCCATCTGGGCCTTGATCGTGTCCGGATTGACGATACGGCCGCAGTCGATGGCGCAGACCACCCTCTGGACCTTCAACTGTCCTTTTTTATCGATGGACACTTCGGCCACCTGGGCAACGAAGCTTCCAAAGGATTCATGCACGGCGATGCCGCGACCGTGCCCACGGGGAAGAGGTTTACCCCAGCCGGCTTTTTTAGCGGCGGTTTCCAAAACTTTCAGGGTACGGGGATGTTTGGCCAGCAGCCGCCGGCGGTACTGGAAGGGGTCGATGCCGGCGGCATGGGCCAGTTCGTCCAAAAAACACTCCATCACGAAAGCGGTGTGGGAGTGTCCCACCGAACGCCACCAGAGTACCGGCACCGCGTTCTTCGGACTGTGCAGTTCCACCTGCAGGTTGGGGATGGCATAGGGAGTGTTGGCGGAGCCTTCCACCGAGGTGTCGTCAATTCCATCCTTGACCATGGCCGACTCGAAGGGGGTCCCGGCGACGATCGACTGCCCCACGATGCGGTGGTGCCAGGCCAGCGGCATTCCCTTGTCATCCAGACAGGCAGACACCCGGTCATACCACATCGGGCGGTAGTATCCGGCACGCATATCGTCCTCACGGGTACGGATCACCTTGACCGGCAGTTTGATCGCCTTGGCCACCTGGACCGCTTCGATCACGAAATCGGAGCCGGTGCAGGCCCGCCGGCCAAAACCTCCCCCCAGGAAGGTGGTCTCCAGCGTCACCTGTTCCGGCTTGAGCCCGGCCACCCGCGCTGCGGCATTGCGGTCCACGGTCTGAAACTGGCTGCCGGTGCGGATCAGGCAGCTGTCAGCCTTCAAATCCACGAAACAGTTTAGCGGTTCCATCGGAGCATGCGCCAGGTAGGGCACATCGTACTCGGCCTCGAAGCGTTTTTTTGCGGTTGAAAGCACTGCGGGAGCATCGCCGTCCTTTCTCGCCGGCAGGCCGGGGGTGGCGGATAATCGGGCATACTCCTCGCGCATGGCGGCTGTGGAGATTTTAGACTCCTCCGGCTCCTCCCAAATGACCTGCAACTTTTCGCGGCCATTCATGGCCGGCCAGAAGCCGTCGGCCACAACCGCCACGCCGGCATCCACCGCCACTGCCTGCTTTACTCCGGGAACAGCCAGCGCCCCGGAAGCATCGAAGCTTTTGACCCTTCCGCCGAAGACCGGCGGCCTGGCGATCACGGCGGTCAGCATGCCGGGCACGGCCACATCGATGCCGAAAATGGCGGAACCGTTGATCTTGGCCGGGCTGTCCAGACGGTGCAGCGGCTTACCGAGCAGCTTCCTGGCTCCGGTTTTCAGCCGTGGCTCCCTGGGCACCGCCAGTTTCGCGGCGCTGGCAGCCAGCTTGCCAAAGCTGAGTTGCTTCCCGCCAAGGCCAAGCACGACCCCGTTCTCGGCCCGACAGGCGGACGGGTCTACCTTCCATCTTCCGGCAGCGGCAGCGATCAGCATCTCACGCGCCGCGGCTCCGGCCAGCGAGAGCCGCTCCCACTCGGAACGCACGCTGGTGCTGCCACCGGTGACCATGATCGGCCCGAACTGGGCATGGTTGTACTCGGGAGCAACCGGCGAGGGCTGGAAGCGCACCTTTTGCCAGTCACAGCACAGCTCTTCGGCCAGCAGCATCGGCAGTGAAGTATAGACCCCCTGCCCCATTTCGGATTTGTTGACAATCACCGTCACCGACTCGTCCGTTCCGATGCGCAGGAAGGCATTAGGGGCAAACGAAGCTTCGCCGGCAGCTGCCGCATTGCGATTGCCAAAAGGAATATGACAGGCCAGCAGCAGGCCGCCTCCGGCCAGCACGCTGGTCTTCATGAACTGTCTCCGGCTGATTCCGGTTCCTTCGCTCATGGTTTCTTTCCTCCCTTCGTTGACGCTCCGGCACCGGCGGCATGGATTGCGCGCCGGATGCGGCCATAGGTGCCGCAACGGCAGAGATTGCCGCTCATCGCGCTATCGATGTCGGCATTGGTAGGTTTCGGCTTTCTCTTGAGCAGCGCCACCGCCGACATGATCTGCCCCGGCTGGCAATAGCCGCACTGGGAGACCTCCTGTGCCAGCCAGGCTTTCTTGACCGGATGATTTTCCGGTATTCCTTCGATGGTTACGACTTTCTTGCCGCGCACTTCCCCCACCGGGGTGACACACGAGCGTAGCGGCTGCCCGTCGACATGGACCGTGCAGGCGCCGCACAGCCCCTCGCCGCAGCCGAACTTTGAACCGGCAAGCTCCAGCTTTTCCCGGAGAACCCAAAGCAGCGGGGTGTCAGGAGTTACATCAACCCGCCGTTCCTTACCGTTGACGTGAAATACCACCATCATGCACCTCCGTTATGGTTTTGGCCGTTGTATTGATGCAATTTGTTCAGCCTGATTTTGAAGTATAGCGGATATTTGCTGTTTGTGAAGTGACCCTGTGGGGCGTTGCTTGACATCAGTAAAATCGATATTATTTTAGACAGGGATGTCATGGAAGACGCCAGTGCACTTGAACATCTGGCCGTCACATGCCATTTCATAGTTAAAAGGAGTCAAACCATGACCAAAAGCGAGAAGCAGATGCCGTCCTATATGGTCACCTGCCGGTCGTGCGGAACGGACAACCGCATTCCGGCCGACAAGGAAGGAATGCAGGGACGCTGCGGAAACTGCCGCAAGACTTTGCCGCCGATGTACTTTCAGCCCAGGGCGCTGAACTCCGGCAACTTCGATGCATTCCTGGCAAGCTATCCCGAACCGGTACTGGCCGAGTTCTGGGCCCCCTGGTGACCGCACTGCACATCATTCGCACCGGCGGTGCGAAACACAGCAGAAAAACTGGCCGGAAAAGCGGCCGTCATCCAGATCAATACTGAAGAAAATCCAGCCCTGGCATCGCGCTACGGAGTACGCGGCATACCGGTCACCATGCTGTTGAAGGGCGGGCGGGTTATCGATCAACTGGCCGGAAACCAGTCCGTTGAAGCATTGCTGGCCTGGTTTTATCGTAACCGGTAACACTTCCGGGCTCTCATGTTATATGGACACCCGGGTAACATTTGCCGAACCATGCTGAACAGTTCTGGCGTACTGCACGGCAGGCTTGCCAAAGGTCATGGCATAGCCGATCACATGATCATTAGGAATGCCGAGCAGACCGCGCATATCGGGCAGGAGGTCGAAGAGGCCCCATTTGACCAAGCCGTTCCAGAGCGTACCCACCCCCTGGCACTGGGCATACAGTTCGAAGTATGAAAGCGCGATCAGGCAGTCGGGCAGCGGAGATGCCGCATCGCGGGGCGCGCTGGCAATCAGCAGATGCGGCGCATCGCGAAAGAGGATATCCACCTTTTTTTCTTCCCACAGCCTGACAAAATTGGCAAAGAACGCCATCTCCGCAGGAAGCCGCATTTCGCGCACCAGACGTCCGAGTCCATCCATGACCACTTCCCGCAACCGAACCAGTTTCAGGCGATCATCGACCACGGTGAAGAGCACGTCACGGGAGTTGACCCCGGTCGGCGCCTGCCAGGCCACGTCCAGCAGATGCTGCATCAGTTCCGGCTCCAGGTTTTCCTGTTTGTAGCGGCGAACCGAGCGGCGCCCCCTGATCAGCGCTTCCAACCTGTCGGGCTCCGGAAAAGCACCATTCAGCGGTTGGCAGTCTGCCGGACCGACTCCGAGTATGGAGAGCGCGCCGGCTGGGCAGATCGCCAGGCAATGTTGGCAGCGGTAACAGGCGGACTCCTTGTCGGGGACAATTGTGGGGGCGCCATCCTGCATGGATATGATCCTGGCCGGGCAGTCATCAATGCATTCGCCGCAGCGCGTGCAGAGTGAATCGTTGACGTTAAAATCAAGCATTTTCCATTCTCCTGATCTGATCTGTTGGTATGATGCGAATGATTGCTTTTAATAGCGAATCTGTTATTAACTGTCACCCAAATTCATGTAATTCCGCTTCCAGGGAGAGACC
>JAURXC010000320.1 GCA_030654645.1 Deltaproteobacteria bacterium
AAGGATTACCTGCTGACCGACAGTCTCAAATATCCGGATGCCTTCAGTTCCATCATCACTTGCGACAAGCGCATGCGTTCCATATTCCAGTACGTCGAGGTGATCGCGCCCTCGCAGCTTCCGGTTCTGATCACCGGTGAAACCGGTGTCGGCAAGGACATGCTGGCAAAGTCCATACATAATGTCTGCCGTAGCAAGGGGCAGTTTGTCGCGGTCAACGTGGCCGGTCTCGATGACAACATGTTTTCCGATACGCTCTTCGGTCACAAGCGGGGCGCGTTCACCGGGGCCGATCAGGCCCGCGACGGACTGCTGGCCCGGGCTGCCGGCGGCACCATCTTCCTGGATGAGATCGGCGACCTGAGCGACCTGTCCCAGATCAAACTGCTCAGGTTATTGCAGGAACAGGAGTATTATCCGGTAGGCTCCGACGTTACCCGCAAAAGCACCGCGCGGGTCGTTCTGGCAACCAACAAGCCGCTCCGGACATTGATGGCGGCCGGCTCTTTCAGGCATGATCTATACTATCGGCTTTGCACCCATCAGATCGAGATACCACCACTCAGGGATCGTCCCGACGACATACCGCTTTTGATGGAATATTTTATCTCCAAGGCGTGTGCAGCCTTGGGGCGGGAACCTCTGGCGATCGATCCCGATTTTGCGGATCAGCTGAAAGCCTATCCTTTCCCCGGCAATATCCGGGAGCTGGAGGCGATCGTTTTTGATGCCGTGGTGCGGCAGGCATCGGGGACGCTGTCCCTTGACGGGAGCAGTCTGGTCATGCAGGGTGCGGATAATTGTGATTTCAGCCAGTACAGAAACGATCCGGAACCGGACTTTGAGATGATCAGGTCCATCTTCGGCGGTTTTCCCAGTATTAGCCGGATGGAGGATTACCTGATTGTGGAAGCATTGAAAGAGGTGAAGGGAAACCAGGGGGCCGCCGCCGCTCTGCTTGGGATTACCCGGCAGACGCTTAATAAACGCCTGGGAGAGTTCAGGAAGGAAGGAAGTCCCGAGCAGGCTACAGCTGGTTGATGATTGCCGCTTTATGCTCTCAGGGCTGCTTCTGCCCGTCCTGGTAGCGCTCCACGAAACTCCGGACCTGGCGGGCGGTGTCGCTGCTCCGGTCCAGTTCCAGGTATTGCCGCCACAGTTTCAGCGCACGGGGGATGTCGTTCAGGTCAAAGGCATGCACGTAGCCGCTGTTATACAGGCTTTCAAGGTTTTTGGGATCTAGTCTGAAAGCCTTTTCAAAGTTGGACAATGCTTTGCGGAACTCTCCTTTCTGACGATACATCGCCCCCTGGTCATTGAGGATGTCGGTGTCATCCGGGTTGATAGCCAGGGCACGGCCATAGGCTTCGATCGCTTGTTCAGGAAGGTCCGCGTCAAAATAGGCATTGCCCAGCAGGCGCCACGCTTCGAGGCTGGCCGGCTCCGCACTGGTTCTTTTTGTCAACTCCTGTATATTCTGCTTCATTTCCTCGCTCAACTGCCTTTCTGGCGTGTCTCCCGGCGCTTGATCCGGTTCGGGATCGGGCGTTTCATCTTCTTCGGCCATCACCTCTTCATCCATTACAGGACAGATCCTTTCGGCGGCCTTGTCAAGCGACGAACCGGGGATGATCGCGTCGGGCTGGATTCCGCCCCGCAGGCGTTTTAGCCGTGTGTTTGATGCGCCTAAAATATCGATCAGCGTCAGTACGGCGTTCTTTTCGCTGCAGTCGATTTCATAGAATTCAAAATGGGAGCGGTAGTTGTTTTCGCCATAATCGGCGGCAGCGGCCCGCCGCTGGGATTCACCTTTCGGAACGAAGCGTAGCCAGACCGACAGCCTGCCCAGCGGAGTCAATCTAATGGACTCTTCGTCAATGGCCACCTTGTAACGCGCTGTCTCCGCCAGGGCCCGCCATTGCACCGCATCGGCGGGGCGGGGCGGCAGGACGGCCAGGCATGCCGCAAATGCCGCGCATTGGAAAATGAAACGGATTAGTGATGTCATAACTTTCGGTAACCCCGTCTGTATCCGTCAGATTGGTTGAAGCTGCGTCGCCGACTATATCACAATATTATTTTTTTTCAGCCCGCAAAACCGTTTGCGGTTCAAACAGACCGCCGATTTGCCTGAGAACATTTTTAAGCTCATCGGGAGTTGCTGCTTTTGCAAAACAGGTCCGATCGGCACAGATTGATACCCCGGGAGCCGGGGAGCTTTCCAGCCGAATGGCCAGCCGTGGAAGCGGATGTTCTTTGAGCGCTCGCAGGAGGAGGGCGGTCTCCATACTTTCTACCGGTCCGGATATGCTGGCAATGACCGGGGGAGAGTCGATCTCGGAAAGCGCCGACAGTGCGCCAAGGTATCCCAGCGGGTTGCGTGCCACTTCAGTTGCAATACCTGACAGGGCTTTGCGGGCATGCTCGATCAGCTCCGGCCTGTCGCAGGTCCAGGCCAGCCGCAGCAGCACCCTGGCGGTTACCGCCAGCGCCGAAGGGGTCACTCCGTCGTGGTCGGATGATGCACGGGCCGGCATCTGCTCGGCGTCCAGCCCGGTCAGCACGAATTCACCCGTGTACGGATCGCAAAACAGCGCGAGTATCTGCGCGGCCAGCGAGGATGCCTGGTCCAGCCAGCTCGTTTCCAGGGTCGCTTCGTACAGTTCCAGCAGGCCGAAGGCCATGAAAGCGTAGTCTTCGAGGAAAGCCGGGGTTTCGGATGCCCCGTTCAGCCAGCATCGCAGCAATCTTCCGTCCTGGCGCCGCAGGGATTTCATAATAAAACGAGCGGCACCGGCGGCCTGCTCCAGATAATCCGGCTTGCCGCAGACAATGCCGACCCTGGACAGCGCCGCGATCATGAGACCGTTCCAGGCTGCAATGATCTTGTCGTCGCGTAGCGGCCGGATGCGTTGCGCTCTTTGCTGCATCAGAATACCGATGCCGCGCTCCAGCAACCGTCCGGTTTGTAGCGGGTCCGTACCGTTGACCCGGCAAAACTCCTCCAGTTCCAGTGCTATGTTGGGGATATTCATGCCCTCGAAGTTCCCCTTGGAGGATATGTCGAAATAACGGCAGAATAATTCACTGTCCGGGCCGAGGCATTGGTCGATCTCCTGTTTGTCCCAGACATAAAACCTGCCCTCCACACCCTCCGAATCAGCATCCAGAGCCGAGCAGTAACCGCCATCCACGGAACGAAGTTCACGCTCTGCAAACTCGAATATGCCGGCCGCCATGCCGCTGAAGAACGGATCGCCGGTGGCCTGGAACGCATCGATCGCCACCAGCGCCAGCATGGCCTGGTCGTAGAGCATCTTTTCAAAATGAGGGGCAAGCCAGCGCTGATCGACGGAATAGCGGTGCACTCCGCCGGCCAACTGGTCCCAGATGCCGCCGTTTCTGATCCGGCGCAGCGTGTGCAGAGCCATTTCAAGCGCCTCGGCATTTCCCTGGCGTCCCTGTGCAATCAGCCAGCCGAGATAGATCGGCATCGGGAACTTGGGGGCGCTTCCGAATCCGCCGTGTTTTGGATCATAGATCTTGCTCAGCTGGTTGAAGGCTTTCGTGGAAGTTTCCGTAAACTCGATGTTTTTAGCTGAGCGATCCGTCTGCCGCAGCCGGGCCAGCTCTTCCATGATGCCGCGGCAGTTATTTTCGATCATGTCCGGCCGTTGTCGCCAGAGAGTGGCGATGTTGGCCAGCAGTTCCATCAGTCCGCTCATGCCTGAGCGCCCCTGTTTCGGCAGATAAGTGATGGCCATGAAAGGACGTCGGTCGGGTGCCATGAATATGTTCAGCGGCCAGCCGCCGCTGCCGGTCATCAGCTGGGAAACGGTCATGTAAAAGTCGTCGATGTCGGGACGCTCCTCTCGATCGACCTTGATGCAGACGAAATGGCGATTCAACAGTGCCGCAACTTGATCATCCTCGAACGATTCGTGGGCCATGACATGGCACCAGTGGCAGGTGGCATAGCCGATGGAGAGCAGTATCGGCAGGTTCTCCGTTTGGGCCCTGTCAAAAGCCGCCGGTCCCCATTCGTACCAATCCACCGGGTTTTCGGCGTGCTGCAGCAGGTAGGGGCTGCGGGCGAAGATCAGCCGGTTGAAGCGCTGGCCGCCATCGGCGGGGAGCGCGCTTTTGTCGATCGCCATCAGTTCGGCGATATGTGCGGCCGTATCCTTGATGAGTGTCGTCATTTCAAACTCCCTTTGACTCTGTTTTATTTTACAATATCACTAATACTGTTGATTCTCTATTTTGAAACCTGATTGTAAATGCCTGCCCGGAATGGTATCCTGAAAAATCTGTAATTCCACTCCGAGAGAATCAAGTGCGCCCATACCCCCTGATAGTCTCCGTAACGATGTTGCTGGCCTTATTGATAACGGCTCCCGTATGGGCTGATCTGCGCCTCTACGTCGGAACCCTTGATGTTGTCACTACTTCGGGTAAGGCATGTGAAGGGATGCGGGGCAGACACCAGATTTACATGGTTCTCAATGTCGATGAAGATGAAAGATCCTATTCCGGCCTGTTGGGGGGTGACAGCATTGCGGTCGGCAGGCTGGCGGGGGCAGCTCCCGAGCGTCTGTCGTTGCGCTACCCGTTTTCAGAGGCCTCTCTCGCCGAAGGCCATTCCCTCAAATTTGTCATAACCGGCAACAAACTTACCGGTGAACTGCGCGACAAACATATAGAAGCATCGGCGGATGACTGCAATTTCGATCTTGCCCGCCTGACCATGACACTGTCGGAGCAGGATGACGCTGTCGTCACCGCTTACCAGAAACTTTCAGCCCAATTTGACGCGCAACTGTCCCGTTCCATAGCCCTCTCGCAACTGCGTGCCGGAAAATTCGCCGAAGCGGCACAGAATTACGAAAAAGCGTTATCCTATGCCGACAAGGTCTTTCCTCCGGACTCCCCCAAGCTAGCATACTATCTGACGGGACTGGCTAACAGTTATATGCGTCTCGGGCGTTTTGCCGATTTTATCGGCCTGCATGCCGAGCGATATCCGTCAATAACCGATGAAACGGTGCGGGCAACATTCAACGAGCACCTGCACAGATCCCACCTCCATCTTGGCCGTTCGTCAATGAATCGTGAAGAATACCCCTCCGCCCTTGATCACTTCAGGAAAGCGCTGGCAATCAACAATAAAAGCAGGGATGCAATAGCCGCGATCATGTCGGTTTATGTGAGAAGCGGACAGCATGACGAGGCGATAGCTTTTCTTGAACAGACGGAAAAAAGATTGGAGTCGGAACCGGCCCGGCGTGATGTGCGCGGCGCCATAGCGCTGGTGCATTACCAGAAAGCCAGGAAGGACGACAAGGCCGGCCGGCCGGCGGAGGCCGAGGCTTCACTGCTGAAGGCGATCAAGCTGGATCCGGAGACGGTGCAATACCTGATCGTGCAGGCCCGCTGGCGTCACAAGGCCGGCAACTACGCGGAGGCCGAGGTCATCCTGAAAAAGGCGCTTGACCGTTTCAAGGATGAGCCGTCCCGTGCGGAACTCAACGCGGCGCGTGAAAAGCTGCGACTTACGGAAATGATGCTCAAAAAAATTCGCGGGAATGGTGGATAGGATGGGTTACGGAAATCTTCAGCAATGTGTCGCCGATCTTGAGCGACACGGCATGCTTCGGCGAATCGATGTACCTTGTGATCCATACCTGGAGGTGGGGGTAATCCAGCGCCGGGTTTACCAGGCCGGCGGACCGGCGCTGCTCTTTACCAATGCAACCGGCAGCAAATTTCCGCTGCTGGGCAACCTGTTCGGCACGCTGGAGCGCACCCGCTTCATATTCCGCGACACGCTGGAAGACATCCGCCGCCTGGTGGATCTGAAGATAAATCCCCTGTCGCTGCTGAAACACCCGCTGGATGCCGTCAAGGCCCCTTTTGCCGCCTACAACCTGTTGCCGCGCGTGACCTCGAATGCGCCGGTGCTGGAGTGCCGCACAACGCTTTCCGGGCTGCCCCAGGTCGTGTCCTGGCCCCGGGATGGCGGCGCCTTCATCACGCTGCCGCAGGTCTATTCCGAGAGCCCCTCGCAACCCGGCTTCGGCAAATCCAACCTGGGGATGTACCGGGTGCAGATTTCCGGCAACCGCTATCAGCCTGACAGGCAGGCCGGCCTGCACTACCAGATCCATCGCGGTATCGGAGCGCACCATGCCGAGGCCATCGCCCGGGGCGACCTGTTGCGCGTGAACGTCTTCATCGGCGGCGCGCCGTCCATGACCGTCGCGGCGGTGATGCCGCTGCCGGAAGGGATGCCGGAACTTTCCTTCGCCGGATTGCTGGCGGGCCAGCGCATACCGATGACCCGCGTGCCGGGGCAGGCGCCGCTCTCGGCCGAAGCCGATTTTTGCATCTGCGGTGTGGTCCATCCCGGCAACACGCTGCCGGAGGGCCCCTTCGGCGACCACCTCGGCTATTACAGCCTGGCCCACGAGTTCCCCTATATCGAAGTCGAAGCGGTCTACCACCGCCGCGACGCCATTTTCCCGTTCACCACCGTCGGGCGCCCGCCCCAGGAAGATACCAGTTTCGGCGCTTTCATCCACGAGTTGAGCGGTCCTCTGATACCGACCGTGGTCAGCGGTGTCAAGGAGGTGCACGCAGTGGATGCGGCCGGCGTGCATCCGTTGCTGCTGGCGATCGCCAGGGAGCGCTACGTCCCCTATGCCGCGGTGCGCCAGCCCCAGGAGCTGCTGACCGTTGCCAATGCTATCCTCGGACAGGGGCAGCTGTCGCTGGCCAAATATCTCCTGATCGCCGCTGATGAGGATGCCCCGCAGCTGCACACCCACGACATTGCGGCTTTTCTCGGGCACGTACTGGAACGGGCCGACTGGCGCTGCAACCTGCATTTCCAGACCGCCACGACCATCGACACCCTGGATTACAGCGGCTCTGGATTGAACGAAGGATCGAAGCTGGTGATCGCCGCCGCCGGTCCGGTCCGCCGCCAGCTGGTGACGCAGCTTCCGGTCGGCCTGGAACTGCCGGACGGTTTCGGACCGGCAACGCTCTGCCTGCCGGGAATCTTGGCAATCAAGGGACCTGCGTCCGGGCAGGAGAGGGGCGAATCCGACCCTATGATCGAGGAATTCTGCCGCTTCTACGGCCAGAGGGACGTTTTTGACGGAGTCCCGCTGATCGTGATCTGCGACGACAGTATTTTCACAGCCGCCACGCTGAACAACTTCCTCTGGGTTACCTTCACCCGTTCCAACCCGGCCACCGACGTCTATGGCATCAAGGCCGAGAGTCGCGGCCGTCACTGGGGCTGCCGGGGTCCGCTGGTGATCGACGCCCGGATCAAGCCATTCCATGCCCCCGGCCTGGAAGTCGATCCGGAAGTGGAACGCCGCGTGGACGCATTGGGAGCCAAGGGCGGCCCTTTGCACGGGATCATCTGACATGCCGGTTCCCGCTATCCTCACCCGTTCCCTGACAAAACAGTATGCCAACCTGACCGCGCTGAATTCATTCGATCTGGAGGTGTCCCAAGGTTCCATATTCGGTCTGCTTGGGCCGAACGGAGCCGGCAAGACCACCCTGATCCGCATCCTGACCACGTTGATGCGCCAGAGTTCCGGCGAGGTTTTCATTGACGGCCTGGACATTCGTACCGAAGGGCGCCGCATCCGCAGCATGATCGGTGTGGTCTCCCAGGAGAACAGCCTGGACCGCTATCTGACCGCCCGTGAAAACCTGGTTCTGCATGCCCGCCTGCACGGCATGGACAGGAAAACCTATAACCGGCGCATTGATGAGCTGCTGGAGCTGATGGGGCTTTCCGCCCGCCAGAAGGATTTTCCCGATACCTTTTCCGGCGGCATGCAGCGGCGCCTGGTGGTGGCCAGGGCATTGCTGCACCAGCCGCAACTGCTGTTCCTGGACGA